>JAFQZB010000379.1 GCA_017406175.1 Selenomonadaceae bacterium
CGAGCGCGAGCCACGAATTTTTTCCCGCGCAGTAGTCGAGCCTGCCTTTGACGATGAAGCCGTTAAAAGTATCTTCGAGACGGAGCGGGCGATTAAATCTTCCGCTAAGCCTAAGCTGTCTGTAAGGGTTGCGACGCTTGAAAGTGCACGAGCGGCACTCGACGCGGGCGCAGATGTCCTTTACGTTGGCGGGGAAGTCTTTAAACCTCTCAAGCCGTGGACGTTACCCGAACTAAAAAAAGCCGTCGCGATTGCTCACGAGTCTGGCAAGAAAATTATTCTGGCGATGCCGCGCACGTCTAAGGACAAAGACTTAGCTGAGTTAGCGGAAGTCTTCACGCACAGGATAGACTTCGACGGAATACTTGTAGGGAACCTCGGCGCATTGAACTTGGTTAAGTCACTGACCGACGCGCCGATTTATGCTGACGTGTCGTTTAGCGTGTTCAATCCCGTTGCCGCAGAATTTTTGCAGAGCCTAGGAGCCGTGCAAGCGACCGCCTCCCTTGAACTTAGCTTTGCGCAAGTGCGGAGCGTCGTAGAGGATTCACCGTTGCCAATCGAAATTATCGTTCACGGCGCGACCGAGTCCATGATTTGCGACCACGACTTTGCTAAGCTGTACTTGCCCGGCTACGACGAGTTCGCCACGCCCGACAAGCTGAATCATCATTACGCGCTGGCTGACGAGGCGGGCGAAGTTCATTCCCTGCGCGTCGACCAGTTCAAGAGGTGGCATATCTTCTTCGGCAAGCAGCTTTGTCTTCTGCCTTACGTCGAAAAGTTTTTGGGCGCGGCGTCGCTCAGGGTTGAGGCGCAGAATTATTCGCCCGAAATCACCGCGCAGGTCGTCAAGCTCTATCGCCGAGCTATCGACGGGGAAAACGTTTCAGTCGACGCACTCAAAAAAATAACGCCGAGGCTCGGCGCGGGAGTCTATCGCTTTAAGCTAAGCAAAAACTCAATCTGATTGTCTGAAACCGTCATGAAATGTGGCGGCTTTTTTATGTGCTCCGCTCTCCTTGCTTGCCGACGTTTACGAGAATTCCAATCGCCGCCATCGTGACGATAAGCGAGGTACCTCCGTAGCTGATGAACGGCAATGGCACTCCGACGACGGGAATCATGCCGCCGACCATGAGTAGATTAGCTATCGCCTGCCCGACGATTAGAATCATTATCCCCATTGCAAGAACTTGCCCGTACTCGTCCTTAGCTTTGTTGGCAATGCGGGCGGCGTAGACTGCGAACGCGGCGAACAGCAAGAACACGAATATCGCGCCGAGGAAGCCGTTCTCTTGGCAGAAGATAGCAAACGCAAAGTCCGTGTGCGCCTCTGGCAGGTAGTCATACTTGCTGACGCCGACGCCTAAGCCCATGCCAGTTAATTCGCCCGAACCGATTGCCGAGAGCGATTGCACAGTTTGATAGCCATAGTTCTGCGCATCTGACCACGGGTCGTAGGTTATCTTCAAGCGTTCCAATCGATACGGTTCTTTGATGATTAGCAATGCCGCCCCCGCAAGCCCTGCGCCGACCAGTTTATAAACGTCGTATTTCTCCAGCCCTGAGACGATTAACATCAGCATTGGGATGCCCAAGATGATACAGCCCGTGCCCATGTCGGGTTCCAGCTCCGTCAGCACGAACATTATCCCGATAAGCACCGCTTGCACGCTTAGGAGTTGTAGCCGCTGTTGAAGTCGTATCTTGAGGGAGATATAAGCCGCGGCAATCATTATCGCCACGAGCTTAGCCAACTCCGCCGGCTGAAACTGCACGACGACCAAGGGGAGCCAGCGTCTTGCACCGTTTACGACAGGTCCGACGATTAATACCGCAATCAACGCCAGAACCGTGAAGCCGAGGATAGCGACTATCCACTTGCGCCAGACGTGATAATCAAAGTGCAAGCACACCGCGAACGCCGCTAGCCCTATGCAGACGTTTAGGACATGACGCTTTAGGAAGAAGTAGGGCGTATCGAATTCCGCCTCCGCGAAGATGAAACTTGAGCTGAAAACATTAATCGTGCCGAGAATCAAAAGCACGAGCGTTATCGCGATAATCGCTTCCATGTCGTTTGTCCAAAAGCGTTTGCGTTCACCGGGCGCGAGTTCTCTTTTCTGAACTTGAGCCATATAATCACCTCTTTTGCGTTGGTATTCGGCGGGCAAGGCGCATTTCCCTTTAATTGACAGAAGCCACGGCGCGTTGTTAAAATCGGACGTGACTTAAGGGGGAATTAATCATGGTGGAAACTAAAGAGCAAACTCAACAAACAGTAACGATGTCCATCAACGAATTGATTTTTATCCAACTGCGCGATTTAAAGGAAGGTCAGCGCGACCTCAATCGGCGCATGGACAGAATCGAAACGCGCATGGACAAGCTCGAAACAAAACTTGAAGACACCCGCAAAGAACTCAACGCCAAAATTGAAGACACCCGCAAAGAACTTAACGAACGCATGGATAAGCTTTCCAATAAAATGGATTCGTCGACCAATCAAGGGCAAATCGCCACCATATCGACAATCGGAATAGGCGTTGCGGCAGCCAGTAGCACAGCCTTACTTTGTTTATTGTTGTCCAAGTAACGGCGTGCTCTACGCTCTGATTTTTAAATGAAAAGCTTTTGTAATCTTAAACTTACCTGAAAATTTTTTGCCCGCTATAGATGATTTTTATTGACGTATAAAAACTTTCTTGATACAATGCCGCACAGATTCAAAGTTTTAAGGGAGGTTGACGACAAAGATTTTAGGAGGACAGGTAGCGTAGGCTGACAGAAATTGCCGGGTGTCCGCTTCTATGTGGAATAAACACCTAAGCACGGAACGTATAGCGTTTAGCTGAAGGCAATAGTTCAGCAGGCGAAACAAAGAATCCGGGAAATTGAAATCGTCGCGAATGAGGAGACAAGCAAAATCGTTTGACGGGAACCCTGAGCGCGGGCTAACGACCACCATATATTGAGTGGGGCGGGCACATTGAATAGAGGGAGCAAGTTCATTCGACGGAGCAAGGAGCCAAATTCGCAGTCAGACCTCAAGGTCGATGTAATGGGTGTTAGGTTGAGTGTGGAAAGTTGTTTTTTTTATTGAGATTGTCGCGGATAAGGAGACGTGCGAAATCGTTTGGGCAGGAACCCTAGACAGGAGCCGACAGGCATTAACGACAAAGGAAACTAGCTCACACGACGGAACGCAGAACCAAATCCGTTGCAAAGCTCAAAAGCCGAGTTATCAGCTTCAAGTTTTAGATAGCAGAAGTGCAAGTGATTTGGATTAAGCGTGAGGCTGTGCCCCCGTTACGCGTGCGGGGCAGTAAGTCTTCGGCGACGGTCGGGGACTAACAGTCAACACTTATTCGGCGGCGGAAAGGAAATTGTCGCCTAAGGAAACTTTCATAAGGAAATCAAGGAGGAAACAACAATGGCTTCAATCATCAACACGAACATTGCGGCAACTCGTACTCACAACGTATACAACCGCAATAACGACTACATGAACGCCGCGATGACTCGTGTCGCGACTGGCATGAAAATCAACAGCGCGAAAGACGGCGCGTCCACTTGGGCTATCTCCGAGAAAATGCGCGAACGTATGCGCGCCAATGACCAGGCTAATCAGAACATCCAGAACGATACCGCTATGCTCAAGACTGCGCAGGGCGGAATCAGCAACACTATCGATATCCTCACGTCCCTCAAAGAGCGCGCAATCAACGCGATGAACGACTCCAACCTCAACGTTGACCGCGGAGCTATCGCAACCGAAGTCCTTCAGCTCGGCTATCAAATGGATGACAACGCCGCGAAAGTCAAGTTCAATGGCAGGACGCTCCTCAATGGCGACGTCGATTCTACTAAAGGCGTTGTCTCTGGCGCAACGGTGGCAGAATCGACGGCGAAAACCGTCTCCAGCAAAGTCGCGACGATGGACTCCAGCGCACCCGAATATACGAGTGCTGTTTATGAGGCTCCCTCTGCCACAAGTCAAACGGCTGCTTTCAAAGTCATTTCAAGCGGCAAAGCTGTAGCGCTTACTGCCAATACCTTTTCAACGTCAAAACTCGTTGATTTGGTTAAGGCTTCTGTCGCTGCCAACACTACTACTGCAAATCTCAGTGATTCGGATTACATCTTCAAAGAAGGCGACACCATCACCCTTAGCTTTACTGCCGCCGACGGCGCGACGAAAAGCAATACCGTAACCGTTGACAGTTCCACGACGCTTGGTGACCTCTTCAAAACGGATAACACTAGCAAGTTGACGGGCAATGGCGTCAAGGTAATGTGGGGTGCCGCAATGGCAATCACGGACAGTAGCGGTAATCAAGTTTCGCTTGCTACGGACGGTGTGGCTGATACCACCACGACCAACAGATACTATGCTGGTGGCGGAGCGTCAGCAGTAGCGTCAGCTAACTCTAAAACCACACCCAACGTATTTACTATCATCGGCGACAAGGGCGTAGCTATCGATAATGTGTCGCTCTCCGTTACCAGCCAAGACGGAACTACTAGTAGCTCAGAATTCTTAAGCGCAATAGGTTTGAGTTCGACGGCTGGTTTCGCTTCAAAGGCTAAGGTTTATGTGGATCCCGATGCGCAACAAACTTCTTCAGCGTCCACGGATTTGACCTTCTACATCGGCGGCGAGGCAAACTTCGGTATGGACATCTCAATTAACAAGATGACAACCGAAACCTTGCTCGGTGTCGATGCCGCAACTTTCGCGGGCTACTTCACCAGTAAAGAAACATTAACAAGCAACAACGTCATCGACAAAATCGACACGGCACTTGCAACGGCTATGACTGAGCAGACGAAGCTGGGCGCATATGAATCGCGTTTGGGCTATGCAAGCGACAACCTTACTACCATGAACGAAAACCTCGAAGCGGCGGATTCGGCAATGCGCGATTCCGACATCGCAAAAGAGATGACAACCTACATGAAGTACGCAGTTCTCAGCCAGGCGTCGCAGTACATGCTCGCGCAGGCAGGTCAGAACGCATTCCAGGTGCTCAACCTCCTCCAACAATGAACGCCGCAGATTTTGCCAGCGTTGCAGGATATGCGGCCGAAAATTCGGAGTTAGGAAACGTTCGAGTTTGAGACCACACAACAAGACTTTTACAAAGCTCGTCGGCTACGGTCGGCGGGCTTTTCGTTTGACTAGGCGGCGATTTCGCTGTTAAAAAAAATGCCCTCCAAGGTCGGAAGGCATTTTTCATAGCAACGTGGACGTTGCATCCAGCGGTCGCGGCGGGCTCGTCAATGATTCGGGCATTATCCCCGCGTTCGTACTTTTCATATCGTCGGGATTGTCAGCGTGAAGGTCGAACCTTCGCCGGGCTTGCTCTTAACTTTTATCTTGATGTCGTGGCGGTCGGCTATCCACTTGGCGACGGACAATCCGAGACCAACGGAACTTTCGCCGCCGCTTAGTTTGGTGCGTGCCTTGTCCGTGCGATAGAACCTGTCGAAAATCTTCGGGCAGTCGTCTTTAGCAATGCCAACGCCCTTATCGATGAATTTGAGCGTTGCCTCGTTGCCCGCGGTCGTCAGCTCCACTTTAACCACCGTATCCGATAAGCTGTAGCGCAAGGCATTGTCTAGGAAGGCGGCGAACATTTTCTTTAGGAACTCCGCGTCCGCCAAAAATTTGCACGGCATGAGCTTTGACAGTTGCACGCGGGGCGATTGATAATCCTCAACGAATTTTATTAACAGCGCGTCGAGTTCGATTGGGACTTTGTTAAGCGGCTGGCGTCCTTGGTCGGCGCGGGCTAGGAACAGCAGACTTTCCACGAGGCTCCGCATATTTTGCGCGGAATTCTTTATCGACGTGACAGCCTCCTTAAAAAGTTCGGGGTCACTCGCTCCGCAACTCTCCAGCAAGTCGACGTAGCCGCAGATTATCGTTAGCGGCGTTCGTAGCTCGTGGCTCACGTCGTTTACGAACCGTTGCTGGCGCGCTTCAATCCCTAATTGCATAACCGACGCCTCTGGTCGTGTAAATGTATTTCTCGCCGAACTTGTCATCAATCTTTGAACGCAGGTAGCTGATATACACATCAACAACGTTAGTATCGCCAATGTAATCATAGCCCCAGACCGTCTGCAAAATCTGGTCGCGGCTCAAGACGTTGCGTTTGTTCTCGACGAGATACTTTAAAAGCTCGTATTCCTTGTGCGTCAACTCGACGGGCTGTCCTTTGACTGTGACTTCGTAGCGTTCGGGGTAGATAATCATGTTCTTGACGACGTAACGAGTTTCCTCAGCTGCGCGAACGCGTTCGGTATGACGAAGGATTGCGCCGCGTATCCTGGCTAAGAGTTCGGGAGCGGCAAAAGGTTTCGTAACGTAATCATTTGCGCCGAGGTCAAGCCCCTCGACCTTATCGCGGACTTCATCACGAGCCGTCAACATGATTATCGGCACGTCGCTGACTTCACGCACCCGCTTACAAATTTCCATGCCGTCCATTTCCGGCAACATCACGTCGAGCAAAACCAAGTCATACTTCTCTTGCAAGATTCGTTCATAAGCCCGCCGCCCGTTTGGTTCCGTAGCTGTCTTGAAGCCTTCGCGCTCCAGTGTTAATTGGAGCAAGCGAGCTATCGGTCGCTCGTCCTCCACGATGAAAATTTTCTTTGCCGTTACCATTACCACACCCTCCTAAACATGACTGACGCCGTAACGTCTTTATCGTTCTCGCCGAGTTGAAGTTCAGCCTCTCCGCCGAGGAACCAGCCGCGAGCAATTTCATCTTCGCCGCGCAAGCTGAATACGAAATGCGTTTTATCTCTCTTCTGCCGCAGTCGATAGCTGTTTGCCCCGTCGCCCTCGTAGCTGATTCGCAAATCGGGGTCGGCTCCCGCGAATCCGTGCTTAACTCCAAACCTAAGCCCAAATACTCCCGTTCGATAGTAGCGTTTCAAGTCCAAGCCCGCCTGCGCCGCAAGGTAAGTATTGCTGTCCGCGTCCACGTGCTGATTGTAAATGCCCGCGCCGCTCTCGGAGTAGCTGTTCTGCCTTAGGTGCGACGCCTGGAAATTTACGTAGGGGCTGACGTGCCATTGCTTATTCGGCTGAAGGTCGTACTTGTACTCGCCGCCGATTTCGACAATGCGGCTTTTGTAGTTGGCGTTCGTCGACAAGCCCAACGATGATATTCCCCTGTGCAAGGAGTTCCTAAGTTGCCCGCCGTTGACATAAAGATAAACATCACTTTCCCGATTGTGATAGCCCGCGTAAAGCCCAAGCCGCGTATCGTAGACCGTCGCCCGCGATGACTCTGCGCCGTAGCCGATTGTCCCATACGTCGCGAACACTCCCGCACGCCACTTTTTACCGAACGGTCTATCGTAGCCGCCGACGATAGCACTGCCATGATAATCCGTGCCGCCGCGCAAGCTCCCCCAGTTCTTCATGTAATTTAGCCAGAAATTATTTTCCTGCTTCGGGACTTCAACCTTAACTGTCATATCGGGCGCGTTGTCGTCGCCGTCAGCAAACTTCCGAGGATTTACCCTTAAGTCAATGTAATCCGGCATGAAAACTCTAGCAATGCGGTCGCCAATCATCTTATCCACGGCTGTATTTTGTTGGGCGACGCTCATAATTTGCGCGGAATCGTTCGAGCTTATCTGCGTTAAAGTCTGCTTGACTTCCGGCACGTCGAGATTGTAAAGGTCGCGCATCTCCTCTTGTTTAGCGTCGTCTAGCTTGTCGTACATGTTCTTCATCGCGTTTAAGGTCGTCGCCTCTTGAGAGTTAAGCCCCGTCGTATTTTGCGCATCATGCGTCGTTACGACTATGGTATTGCCGACAATCTTTCCCGTGGCATTGAGCAGGGCGGAAATCGGAACGGGATTATCGGCGGTGTTCTTAAGCTTGCCTGTGATTGAGTCGGCGATTAGAACAGTGGCAGTTTCATTGGGTAGCAGGCTATCAGTCGTGACGGTCGAGCCTTCAACATTCGCCGTGCCCTTTACGATAATCCAACCCGCTTTGCCGCCGCTTATCCTCTTTAGCGTGCCATTTGAAGTCAAGTTGCCGTTTATGATTAGGTTCGTGTCCGCCGAGCCCGCGCCAATCGTCCCGTGATTGATAAAACCGTCGCTAACTTTAATTGAGTTGCCGAACAGTTGCGTTCCTTCCCTGACCTCCACACGCACGACATCAACCGCGCCGCCAAAGTTTAGCGTGCCCTCGTTGACGTGCAGATTAATCGCCCCCGAAATGTTCCCGCCGTAGCTCATGCCCGTGTTGAAGTTTAAATTCGTGGCGTCGGAGCCGTTTGAGATGATGTCTCCGCTTAGGCTAGCTCCCTTGTCTAGGTCGATGACTTCCACGGAAGAATTTTCGCCGATATAAATTGCATACTCTCCGCCCGAAGTCACGCCCGATAAGCTTATGCTATTGACTTGCACGCCCTGCCAAAGTTCAATGGCTTTGCCCGCCGCTTGGAGGTCGCCTTCGAGGATTAGGTTATGGTCGCCGCCGCCGTAAATCAAAATGCCTGTGCCTTGCAGACCCTCCGAGATAATTTGCGTCCCGCTCCGCAAAGTGACTTTGCTTTCCGTGCCGTCGAGCCGAATCCCTATTGCGCCGTCGCCCGTCAACAGAATATTTCCGCGCTGTGTGATTCTGACCTTATCGCCCAAAATATATAAGCCTACAGCGTTTGGCTCCTCGCTCGCGAAGTCCCTTGCATTAACTAAGACGATGTTACTTGAGTGAACTTCCCGCCCTATGTCGCTCGGCTCGGCGGGATTGGCGCACACTTGCCCGCTACCCATGCCCAAGAGCACTGCCGCTAGTATCCATTCCTTTCTTATGCTCATCTCCATTGATTTTCTCCCTGTTTATATTTTTGCCAGTGTACCATATGCCGCCATAAATTAAAAGCCAGCCCGTCGCCTATTAACTAAACTTTAATGAATAGTTGACATGCGCCGCAATCTCTGATAACTTTCCTGACGAATAATTTTTACGGAAGGAGAATCTTTATGAAGCAAGACAACTCGCTAACCCTCCAGCAGATGCTAAACCTGCCCAGCATTAAACGCCGCTTTGAAGAACTCTTGGACAATGCCGCGCCGTCGTTTATCTCGTCGCTTTTAACAGTCTTCAACAGCAATCCGAAGCTCCGCGAATGTTCGCCGAGTTCGATACTAAGTGCCGCAGGGATAGCTGCCGCCCTCAAGCTTCCGATTAATCCGAGCTTGGGTTTTGCGTATATCGTGCCGTACAAAGGGCACGCCTCGTTTCAGATTGGGTTCAAAGGCATGATTCAACTTGCCATGCGTAGCTGACAATATCGCACGCTCAATTCAGGCGCAGTTCGCGAAGGGCAGATTAAGGAAATCGACTTCGAGACGGGCGAAATAATCCGCGGCGAAAAAATTTCTGATAAGGTCGTTGGCTACGTGGCGTACATGGAACTTGTCAACGGCTTTAAGAAGACGCTTTATATGACAGTCGACGAACTCAAAGCCCACGCCGAAAAATATTCGCAGAGCTATGCTTACGACTTGCGCTACGGCAAAAGGAGTTCGGTTTGGTCTATGAACTTCGACGCCATGGCACGCAAGACCGTCCTTAAAAGACTTCTCAACAACTATGGAATCATCAGCATTGACCAACAAAGCGCGGCATTAGCTACGGCACTGCAGACTGACCAAGCGGTTATCACGGAAGACGGCTTACGCTACCTAGACAACGAACGCGGCGAAGAAAAAATCGTGCCGTTCAACGAAGTAATTAACCTGCACGGCGCAGAAAAC
>JAFQZB010000380.1 GCA_017406175.1 Selenomonadaceae bacterium
CAGTCGCCCTTACTGATACTTGTTGCGCGATAATGATGATGATTGGTATCGTTTTATTGCTAAATTACGTCCTTAAAGCGGGCGGCGGCTACGAAAACATCATGTCGACGCTTGAAATTAATAATCCCGAACTTTTTGAGCCGTTCAGCTTCGGAAATATGCCTTGGACGATTTATTTTACGCAATGGCTCCTCGTTGGCATTTGCACTATCGCTTTGCCTCAATCCGTCGTTCGCGGCATTTCTTATAAAAATACGGCTGGTCTTCATCAAGCAATGCTTATCGGGACGGTTGTCGTCGGTTTTATGAACATCGGAATAAATTTCACGGGCATTTTAGCGCACGGAGTCTTGTCTGGCACTGCGGCGGACTATGGCGGCGTTGATAACATTATTCCTACTACAATCGTTATGGCAATGCCTATTGAACTCGTCGGTTTGGCGATTATCGGTCCTTTAGCCGCTTCTATCTCCACAATTTCCGGACTTTTAATCGTCGCGTCCAGTGCAATCATCAAAGACGTTTATTTGCACTACGCGGACAAAAATAATCACGTCGTGACCCCTGCAAGAGTAAAATTCCTGTCGATGACGGCTACGGCTCTAATCGGCGCGGCAGTTTTCGTTATCGCACTGACTCCGCCCAGTTTAATCTGGTTAATAAACATGTTCGCGTTCGGCGGGCTTGAAACCGCATTTTTCTGGACGTTATTGCTTGGATTGTTCTGGAAACGGGCAAATAAACTCGGCGCAATGCTCTCGATGACCGGCGGAACGATAATTTACTGCGCTACACAGGCGGCGGGCTTTAAAATCTTCAATCTGCACCAAATTACAATCGGAATAACCTGTTCGCTGATTCTTTTCCTAATCGGCTCGTATTTCGGCGAACGTTCGGACGATAAAACGCTAAATCTTTTCTTCCCGACCAAATAGCGTAAAAAAATTAGGGCTAGGCTCCGAATTTGGAGTTCAGCCCATTTTTTGTTTGAGGGTGAAAAAATTTTTCTGCTAAAGTATGTAACGAAATCGAAATCCTAACGTATAAGCTACAGAAAACAAAATTTAATCAAAAGGAGATAGATAAAAATGGCAACAAGAGAGGAAAATATCAAGAAAATCAATGACGCGCTGGAAAAATTGAGCGATGAGGAACTCGACAAGGTCGCGGGCGGCTTTTATGCTCGTTCTAACGGCGGCGATGTTAAACCTGACGTAAATATTGAGAATCAAAGATTGATGATTCTTAATAAGATAATTCATGTTACAGCTTGACTAACTCGAAAAAAATCGCGACTCGTCGATAAAAATTCGGCGTCACTGTCGCAACTAAAGCAAAAAAGCCCTTCGGCTTATGTCGGAGGGTTTTTTCGTTGACGGAGTAAAAAATTTCTGTTAGACTTGTAACGAAAAGGAATTTAGAACGTATAAAGAGCAGAAAACAAATTTGGAGGCTGATAATTATGGCAGACGAAAAAATTTTGAAGGATAAAGGCTTGAAAGACGAAAAAATCTTGAAAGACGAACTCTTGAGCGAGGAAGAACTCGACAAAGTCGCGGGCGGTAAAGCTTGTAAAATGTTTGAACAATATCAGAACCCCGCCAACGACCAAAACACCCCTGCAAATCAGCTTGGTGTTAAGAAAGCTATTAAATGGGATTAAATAACCAACAAAAACGCGGCGGACGGTCGCAATCGACAAAAAAAGCCCTTCGGCTTATGTCGGAGGGTTTTTTCGTTGACGGAGCAGAAATTTTTTGCTAAAATCTGTAACGAAAACGGATTTTGAACGTATAAGTGATAGAAAACAATTTGGAGGTCGATAATATGGCTGACAAGGACAAATTCGCGGACGAAATCTTGAGCGACGAGGAACTTGACCAAGTCGTGGGCGGAGATTATGTTGACACAGCTGACGATAGTAAATTTCTACATAGTTATGGACTGTGCGGAAAATATACCTTTAATGATATTCTTTTTGATGACGGTACAAGTCAGGAAGAAGATGTTAAAGCCGGATGGGCTAAAGTCGGTGTTGACTATCATTATTATAGCGGTTGTGCTACTTACGGCTGGCGTAATGAGTATTATATTAATGGTAATAAGGTTACACGCAAAGAAGCATATGCACATGTTAGAAGTCAGGCGAATGCTCTAAATTCGATAACGAAAAATGCACTTCTGAATACATTAAAAGGTATTTAAAAGGTTTCAGCAAATCAAAAGCCCTTCGGCGGTTGTCGGAGGGTTTTTTCGTTGACTGATAGAAATTTTTTTGCTAAAGTGTGTAACGAAATCGGATTTGGAACGTACAAGCTACAGAAAACAGAAAGGAGACGATAAAAATGGCAACACGCGAAGAAAACTTGAAAAAAATCAACAATGAACTCGAATTGATGAGCGATGAGGAACTCGAACAGGTTGCAGGCGGAACTATTGGTCAAACTGCGGGAGATAGTAAAATTCTTTACGATTATGGGCTTATGGATAGATATTACGGCACAATACCTGTAATGTTCTATTGGAAGTCCAAAAGCGCGGAAGTTGATGCAGGTTGGTCGAAAGCCGGAATCACTTGCGTAACAAAACCGTTTGGTTCTAATCAGTATTTTAAAGATGGCAAGGAAATTTCACGCGGCGAAGCATATGACCATTTGAAAGCGAATTTTAAAAGGATTCACCAAATCAGTGACGATTGATTTTTATTAAAAGAGTGTCGGAAACAATAAAAAGCCCTTCGGCGGAGTGTCGAGGGGTTTTTTGTTGCTGATTTTGCGATTTTAAGTTCGCGAAGGCGTTTCAGTAGCGAATTAATGACTTTGAAGCCTCGGATAATGTCTTGAGGCTAATTTTTTATGATATGAGCGTTCAAAAACCTTCCGCGAGGAAAAATTTTGCGTTTGAGAGCTTGAAAACGGTTTTGAGGGCGTTGAAAATGCTTTTGAGCCTCTGAAACGGATTTCGGAGCTTTGAAAGTGCTTTTGAGTCTTCAAAAACGGTTTTGAAGGCGATTTGGAGGCTCAAATTACGTTTTCCGGAATAACGGAATTCGTATCGCGTGATAATGCGGATTTTTCGGCGATTACAAAAATCAGGGGTGATTTTGAGGTTCAAAACGGAAAATCCAAAATATCGGATTTTTCAAAAGGCTAAATGGCGTCAATACGCGAAACAACTAAAAAAGCCCCTGCTTAGGGCTTGAGAGGGGCTGAAAAATCCAGCATACAGGATTTTTATCCGAAATACCGGATTTTTCGGGTGGGCAGGTTAAGTTGCCCCATGACTTGAAATTATTTTGATAGTGTGCTAGATTATGCGCGTTTAAAAATTTGTTTGGGAGGTTTTATTCCAATGGCAATCAGTTTGAAAAAAGGACAGAAGGTTGACCTCACGAAGACGAACCCCGGCTTGAAGAACATTTTAATAGGCTTGGGCTGGGACACCAACAAATATGACGGCGGCAAAGATTTCGACTTGGATGCGTCGGTCTTCTTGCTCAATGGCGAAGGCAAAGTCAACGGTGACGAGGATTTTGTTTTCTACGGCAATCTTAAGCATGTAAGCGGCTCGGTAGAACATCTCGGCGACAATTTGACGGGTGCTGGCGAAGGCGACGACGAAGAAATTAAAATCGACCTTACGAAAGTTCCTGCGAACGTCGAGAAGATTGATTTCACCGTTACGATTTACGAGGCGGAGGAACGCAAGCAGAACTTTGGACAAGTGGAAAATGCATTTATCCGCGTAGTGAACGAGGCGACTGGCGAAGAACTTATCCGCTATGACCTCGGCGAAGATTTTTCTATCGAGACGGCGGTAGTTATCGGCGAATTGTACCGCAACAAGGGCGAATGGAAATTTAACGCGATTGGTTCGGGTTTCAGCGGCGGCTTAGCCTCGCTCGGCAAGAATTACGGCGTAAACGTGTGATTAGTGATAAAAATTGTGGGAGTGGGGATAGTTTCGCTAATCCCTGCTCCTTTTTGCTAAAGAAAGGAGAAATTACAATGGCAATCAGTCTTCAAAAGGGGCAAAAGGTATCACTCAAGAAATCCGACGGCAAAAAGCTTTCAAAACTCATGGTCGGGCTTGGATGGGACGCGGCACAGCAAAAAGGCGGCTTCTTCGGCAAACTTTTCGGCAGTACGCCCAATATCGATTGCGATGCGTCGGTTTTCGTCTGTCAGGGCGGCAAATTCGTTGATAATGATGATTTGGTGTACTTCCGCAACCTCAAACACCGTAGCGGCGCGATAAAGCACATGGGCGACAACTTAACGGGCGATGGCGAGGGCGACGACGAGCAAATCTTTGTTGACCTTGACGAAATCCCGAATCGCTACGATAAATTGATTTTTGTCGTGAATATTTACGACGCAGTGAGCCGCAAGCAACATTTTGGCATGATTCGCAACGCTTACATCAGAATTATCGACAATGACACCCACGAAGAGCTTTGCCGGTTCAATTTGAGCGATGATTATACAGATATGCTGTCGATGATTGCGGGAGAAGTCTATCGCTATAAAGATGAGTGGAAATTTAACGCAATCGGCTCCGGAACGAAAGATACGGGCTTAAAAGAGTTAGCGCAGAGGTTTAAATAAGATGAGAAGACTTTTTGCGCTGATAATCGCGATTTTATTCTTAGTAACGGCTCCAGCGCAGGCAAATGATTTGGGCGTTGAACTTGAAGACATTTCAGCGGAAAAATTTAATGTAACCATAGAAAAATTCTACGCGACGTTGCCAAAGGCTAAAGGCGAGTATAAAAGCCGTGTGCGTCCGATTTTGATTGAAGGCGCGATGAATACTGAGACTGAAGTTTTGATTCGTGCGCTGAAAAATCCCGTGGCTTATCGCGAGCTGAATTATCTGTTCGTGGCGGGCACGTACAAAGATTATCCAGTCGTGGTTGTGCGGACGGAAATTGGCGTTGCGAACGCGGCGGCGTCTACGGCTTTGGCTATTAGGAAGTTCAATCCCATAGCCGTCATCAATCAAGGCACGGCGGGCGGTCATGACTCCGCGTTGAAAATCGGCGACATAGTCATTGGCGAGCGCAGTTTCGACCACACCGCTTTCAGGAGTGCTTATTCGGCGGCGGGCACGGGCATTGATTTAACCAAGCAAGAAAATCTCGGCACTTACGCCTACGACGAGGCAAGCGGTACTTTTCAAGCCTATACGGAATATTTCCCTGACCCGACGCTGCTTAATATCGCGTTCAAGGTCGCCAACGCTCACGAAGAGTTTAACGCGGTGTCGGGCGTCATTGGTACGGGAAATACTTGGCTTGAATGCGTTGACTATGTGAACTTCCTGCACGAGACTTACGGCTCAAGTTGCGAGGAAATGGAGACGAACTCCGCCGCGGCGATTTGTCAAAGTGTGGGCGTACCGTTCATAGGGATTCGCGTCCTTTCAGATAACGTCACCAACAGCCGCGAATACATTCCGGAGACGGCGACAATCTGTCAGGACTTTGTTTTGCTCGTCGTTGAAGATTATATCCGCGACGTGCTGAAGAAATAAAGGAGCTACTCAATGAGAAATCCCGCCGTCAGTGTGATTATCCCCGTGTACAACGCGGAAAGATATATCGGCGAATGTTTGGATAGTCTCGTTAAGCAGACGTTCAGAGATTTTGAAGTTATCGTGGTTGACGATCGCTCGACTGACGGTTCATGCGAAATCGTTAAAAATTTCGGCGACAAGTTCAAAGTTTTGACGCTATCGAAGAACAGCGGCTGTCCTAGTCTTCCGAGAAATTTTGCTTTGACGGAGGCTCGTGGCAAGTATGTTTACTTCCTCGACAGCGACGACCTTTTGAGCGAGACCGCACTGGAGGAGCTTTACAAAGTCGCGGAAAAATTTGCTGCGGATGTCGTTCACTCTGAGAAATGTCTTGTGTTCTTGGATAAGTGTGGCATAAACAGTGCCGAGCCTGACAGTTTTCAAACAGACGAATTTGTCACTGAGCCGACACTTGAGACTTTAGACATTGGCAAGCGTGTAATAGGCTTCACTCAAAAAAGATTTATGTGGCAAGTTTGGGGCAAACTCTTCCGCCGTCAATTTTTATCCGACAACAAAATAAAATTCCCGGCGATAAGTATTTTTGAGGATTATGTCTTTGTATTTGAGTGCCTCGTTGCGGCTAAGAATTATGTTCGCGTTCCTTTCGTGAGTTATTACTATCGTGTGCATGATGATTCAATGTCTCACAAGGCAATTAGCATTCCAGAGTTCATGGAAATTTTGGTCAAGGTCGTCAAGAGCACGGATGACTTTATGAACGGCAGGAAATTTTTCATCGACAATCCAAAATATAAATACGTGTTTGCGGATTTTTTCTTGCAAGAGCGATTGGACACTTTCTCAAAGAATTTTATTTCTGGCAATTACACGATTGACGATATCTACAACTTCCTATACAAGAAAATTTTTTCGCACAGACCGCAGGATAATATCGCACTGACGACTTATCTATTTGTCGCGGCGAACATTTTAATTCTACACACCAAGCAACAAGCAACGGAGCTTGACGAGCTGAAACGTCAGCTTGCCGTGCTAAGAAATAATTTGGAGGTATCAAGTTGAAAATCACAGGTTTAACCGATGCACAAGTCCAAGAGGCCAAAGCGAAGTTCGGAGACAACTCCATCACCGAACAGGCTCGCGAAGGTTTCTGGGACAAGCTCAAGGGCAATTTCGACGACCCGATAATTAAAATCTTAATCTTCGCTTTGGTGCTCAACGTGTTCTTTGCGTTTATGGGCAAGGCGGAGTGGTACGAGTCGGTTGGCATAGCTATGGCGGTTCTGCTGGCTACGCTGGTATCAACCTTTTCCGAGTACAAGAACGAGAGCGCGTTCCAAAAGTTGCAGGGCGAGGCGTCTTTGATAAAGTGCAAGGTCTATCGCAATGGCGTCGTTACAGAGATTCCGATTAACGAAATAACGATGGGCGATTGCGTTCTACTTCAGACGGGCGATAAGATTCCGGCTGACGGCGTGATAATCGACGGCTCAATACAAGTCGACCAGTCCATACTAAACGGCGAGGCTAAGGAAGAAACTAAAACTCCTGCACCCGACGAAGCAACCGATTCCGCCGCCGCTGAAAGTACAGACTTCCTTAATCCGCACAAAGTCTTTAGGGCGGCAGTCGTGGCGGGCGGCTCGGCGACTATGCGGACAGTCACGCTCGGCGACAACACCGTTTATGGCAAGATTGCGGGCGAACTTCAAATCGACGAAGACCGCGACACCCCGCTTAAGATAAAGCTAACTGACCTTGCTGGGCAAATCTCCAAGTTCGGTTATATCGGCGGCGTGGCGATTGCCGTTGCGTTCATGTTCGAGCGTATCGTTATCCAAAACAATTTCGACGGCGCGTTAATGGCGGCGTTCTGCTCCGACTGGATGAACCTTCTTAATAGTCTCGTCGAAGCGGTTATGCTCGCCGTGATAATTATCGTTATGGCAGTTCCCGAAGGCTTGCCGCTGATGATTGCTATCGTCTCGGCTCAGAATATGGGCAAGATGCTTAAAGACAATGTCCTTGTCCGCAAAATCTCCGGCATCGAGACGGCGGGCAGTCTGAACCTTCTCTTCAGCGACAAGACCGGCACGATTACTAAAGGCTTGCTTGAGGTCGTCACGTTCCTGGACGGCACCGCGACCTTTACTGACACCTTCGACAAGCTAAGCAAGAAGATTCAATCGCTCGTGTCGTTGAGTGTTCGTTTTAACAATGGAGCTGTCATCACGGGCGATAAGATTGTCGGCGGCAACATGACTGATAGGGCGTTGCTCGGCTTTTTAATCGGCAAGGACACCCCGCCCAATGTCAAGGTTGATGATACCGTTCCCTTCGACAGCGCGAAGAAATATTCTATGGCGAAGGTCAGCGGCGATTACAATCTGTGGCTGATTAAGGGTGCTCCCGAACGTCTGCTGGATAAATGCTCCTACTACTACGACGCGGACGGCAATAAGCAAAAGCTCGCCTCGACCACCGCGATTAACGATAAGATTGATGAGCTTGCTAATCGTGCGATAAGGACGCTTGCCCTTGTCACGTATGAAGGCGAAGTCACCGACGGCAACATACCCGACAGTGGCTTAACGTTCGTTGGCGTTACTGGCATTCGCGACGACGTAAGACCCGACGCCATTAAAGCTATCGAACAGGTTCACTCGGCGGGCGTGCAAGTCGTCATGATTACCGGCGACCGCAAAGAGACCGCGCAGGCGATTGCTAAGGAGGCGGGCTTGATTGAGATTGACGACGCCATTGTTATAACCAGTGCCGAACTCAACGCGATGAGCGACGACGAAGTTAAGCAGAAGCTCCCGAAGTTCAGAGTTATTGCCCGCGCCTTACCTACTGATAAAAGTCGGCTCGTTCGCTTAGCGCAGGAGTTAAACTTAGTCGTTGGCATGACGGGCGACGGCGTCAATGATTCGCCCGCACTCAAGAAAGCTGACGTTGGTTTTGCTATGGGCGGCGGCACAGAAGTCGCTAAAGAGGCTAGCGAAATTGTCATCCTCGACGACAACTTTAAATCTATCGGCAAGGCAATTCTCTACGGTCGCACAATCTTTAACTCAATCCGCAAGTTTATAATCTTCCAGCTGACGATTAACGTCGGCGCGGTGTTAATCTCGTTCGTGTGTCCTTTGCTCGGACTTGAAAACCCGCTGTCGATAACGCAAATTCTCTGGGTCAATCTGGTTATGGACACGTTAGCGGCTCTGGCATTCGGTGGCGAACCTGCCCTTGATAGATATATGGACGAGGCTCCCAAACGTCGCGACGAGAAAATCATCAACCGCTACATGTTCTCGGCGATTGGCACTGGCTCCTTATGGGGCTTCGCTATGGGCTTGGTCTTCCTGCTTACAGACTTCAGCCGCGACCACTTCCGCGACATCAACCCCGAAGGCGTCAACTTCACTTTCGGCGGCGATAGCGTCTACGTCCTGACGGGCTACTTTGCGTTCTTTATCTTTATGGCTGTGTTTAATGCCTTCAACGCCCGCACCGACCGAGTAAATCTCCTAGATAACATCGGCGGCAACCCCGGCTTCCTAAAGGTCATGGCTATGATTGTCGTCGTGCAAATCGCTATGACTTACCTAGGCGGCGCAATCCTCCGCTGCTACGGCTTGACGATGACGGAATGGGCTTTCGTCTTGGCGATGGCGTTCACGATTATCCCCGTTGACATTGTTCGCAAGCTGATTGTCGGCGGTTCCACTTGATTAAAGTCTTAAGGCGTTGACGTGACAAATTTTTTTGCTACAATGGCAATAAATTTTGGGAGGTGAGGTTATGCAGCTTAGCAAGGGGCAGAAGATTCCGATCAACGAAAATTTCTTGACGATAAAGTTTCAACGCCCCGACAGCGCACTTGAGATTGACACGGCGGCTTTTCTGACGGACGGGGGCGGCAAGGTTGCGGGTGACGAGGATTTTGTTTTCTACGGCAACGCCCGCCACAATTCCGGAGCCGTCACGCACAAAGACGACGACGCGATTGAGATTGACCTTTCACGGATTCCCCGCCACGTCGAAAAGATTTCTTTGACAGCGACAATCTACGACGCCGATAAACGTAGGCAAAACTTCAGCATGATTCGCGGGGCGGCTTTGAAAATCTTCGGGGCTGGCGGAGAGGTTGCCACGTTCCCGCTAGAAAATTTCACGGTCGAGACGGCGATTGTCCTCGGCGAAGTTTATCGCTATAAAGGCGCGTGGAAGTTCAATGCGACGGGCGCAGGCTTCAGCGGGGGGCTTGCCGCGCTGTGTAACAATTTCGGTATCGAAGTCAAAGACGCTCAACCGCCACCCGAACCCGAACGCCCGAAGATTAATACGAGCCGCGAACGTTCAAAGCGTATGCGTCGGGAGAAAATTAAAATCCCGCCGCCGCCCACACGCGAAGAACCTCCGCCGCCTAAGAAGGTCGAACTTCGCAAGGGAGAAAAGGTCAGCCTCGTCAAGAAGGGTAGCACGCTCGGCGAAATAGTCATCAATCTTAACTGGAGACAGCCGCAACAGAAATCGGGCTTCAAGGGCATTGATTTAGACCTTGCATGCCTGTTTGAACTCAAGAACGGCACTATCGGCGCGGTGCAAGCTTTAGGTAATCACTTCGGTAGCTTGGATTATCCGCCGTACATTGCCCTTGACGGCGACGACAGGACAGGGGCGGTTGCATCGGGCGAGACGATTCGCGTAAACGGTCGCTTCGCGGATAAGATTCGTCGCATCCTGATTTATACGTTCATCTACAGGGGCGCGGCGAACTGGGAAGAGGCTAAAGGCGTCGTCACGGTGAATTGCCCCGGCAGTCCTGAACTTATCGTGCGCATGGACGAATACGGCTCGCGGAAACACACTTGCGCCATTGCCTTGCTTGAAAATGTCGGCGGAACTTTCAGCGTTGAAAAGGTCGTGGAGTTCTTCGACGACTCGGAGAAAATGGATAAAGCTTTTGATTGGGGCTTGAGTTGGACTGTCGGCAGAAAGGATTAAGCTATGGACGTTGATTACTTGTCGAATCATGA
>JAFQZB010000381.1 GCA_017406175.1 Selenomonadaceae bacterium
CGTAGCTCATGATTGACACGTTGCAAAGGTTCCGAGCGTCGAGGGCGTCGCGGATTGCGGCAATGCGTCCGTCCATCATGTCCGAGGGGGCAACGATGTCCGCGCCCGCCTCCGCCTGACTGACGGCGACCTTTTGTAAAAGCTTGAGCGTTTCGTCGTTGTCGACGTAATGCCCGCTCAGCTTGCCGCAATGACCGTGGCTGGTGTATTGGCAAAGGCACACGTCGCCGACGATAACAAGTTCAGGCACGGCGCGTTTAATGGCGGCGATTGCTCGTTGCACAGGGCTATTCATATCCCACGCACTGGAGCCGACCTCGTCCTTGTATTCGGGCAAACCGAAGACTTCAACGGCGGGAATGCCCAATGCGGAAATTTTCTTGGCAAGCTCGACGGCATTATCAACGGACAGATGATAGCAGTCGGGCATTGACGGAATTTCTTCGCAGACATTATCGCCTGCCACCACGAACAGCGGATAAATCAAATCTTTGACGGATAAACTAGTTTCACGAACCATTGAGCGCAGATTTTCATTCAGTCTCAACCTGCGGGGTCTAAGCTTAAGCATTTCAATCATCTCCTTAGCGGCAGTTTAGCAGAGAATTTCTTAAAGTCAAACGGCTTGCCCTGCGTAATTGAACAAACGCCGCGTCTTTGGTATAATCGCAGAAAAATTTTCGGAGGGAGGTTGGCTTGATGAACTTCACGCATCTGCACGTTCACACCGAATACAGCTTGCTTGACGGCGCGGCGAGGATTAATGACCTTTTGGACGCGGCTAAAAATTTCGGCATGACTTCCCTAGCGATAACCGACCACGGCACTATGTACGGCGTCATTGATTTTTACAAGGCGGCTAAAAAGCGCGGAATCAAACCGATTATCGGCTGTGAAGTCTACGTCGCCCCGCAATCACGCTTAGACCGCGAAAAGACTGACGGCACGAAGTACTTCCACCTTATCTTGCTTGCCGAGAACAACACGGGCTACAAGAACTTAGTTAAGCTGGCGAGTCGGGCGGCGACTGAGGGCTTTTACTATCGTCCGCGGGTCGATAAAGAAATCCTGCGCGAGTATCACGAGGGCTTGATTGCTTTAAGTGCGTGCGTCGCCGGCGAAATTCCCCGTGCCATTCTCGACAAAAACTTTGCACGCGCTAAGGAACTAATCGCCGAGTACGTGGAAATTTTCGGGCAGGATAATTTTTTTTTGGAGATACAAAATCACGGACTCGACGACGAGTATAAAGTTCGACGTGCGCTTAAGGTTCTTTCCGCCGAAATGAATATTCCGCTTGTCGCCACGAACGATTCACACTACGTCCGCCGCGAGGATAGCGAGTTTCATGACTTGCTACTTTGCATTCAGACGAACAAGACGATTAACGACGCTAAGCGGATGAAGTTTTCTTCGGACGATTATTATTTGAAGTCGGCGGAGGAGATGCGCGAGCTGTTCTTTGATACGCCTGAGGCCTGCGACAACACCTTGAGGATTGCTGCGCGGTGCAACGTTACGCTTGAGTTCGGCAAGTTCCAAATGCCCGAATTCCCGTTGCCCGAAGGCTACACCGCTGCCGCTGACTACCTGCGCGACCTCTGCTATAAAAAACTTCCCGACCGCTACGAGACCTTGACGGACGAGATTAAGACGCGCCTCGACCACGAACTAGAAATTATTCACGGCATGGGCTACGACGGCTACTTCCTGATTGTCTACGACTTCATCAACTTTGCGCGGCGCAAGAAAATTCCAGTAGGTCCCGGCAGAGGCTCGGCGGCGGGCAGTCTCGTCGCTTACGTCTTGGAGATTACCGAACTCGACCCGCTGAAGTATAACTTGCTCTTTGAAAGGTTCCTCAATCCCGAACGCGTGACGCTCCCCGATATTGACGTTGACCTTTGCTATATTCGCCGCGACGAGGTGATTGCTTACGTCAAGGACAGGTACGGCGCGGAAAAGGTTTCACAGATTGCCACGTTCGGGACTCTGGCGGCTAAGGCTTCAATTCGTGATGTTGCCCGCGTGCTCGACGTGACCTATCAAGAAAGTTCGCGGCTCGTTAAAATGATTCCCAACGTCCTGAATATCACGCTAGCCGACGCCCTGAAGAAGTCCAAAGACCTGCGCGACGAGTACGAAACTAATCCAGAGTCGAAACGTATCCTAGACTTCGCCGGGAAGTTGGAAGGGCTTCCGCGTCATGCTTCGGTTCACGCGGCGGGCGTGGTTATCTCGAAAGTTCCGCTTGATGAAATCGTTCCGCTACAAATATCAAACGGCGCACTCGTCACGCAATACGACAAGGACAAGATAGAAGAACTCGGATTGCTTAAGATGGACTTCCTCGGCTTGCGAACGCTAACGATTATGGCGGAGACATTGGAGAACGTCAAAGCCTCTCGCGGCGTCGAGTTGGAACTATCGATGATTCCTCTGCAGGACAAGAAAACTTCGGATATGCTCTCGGCTGGCAAGACCGGCGCAGTCTTCCAAATGGAATCAGCTGGCATGACGGCTTTGGTTAAGGAGCTACGCCCCGAAGGATTCGAGGACTTAATCCCGACTGTAGCACTGTACAGACCAGGGCCTTTGGGTTCGGGCATGGTCGAAGACTTCATAGCGGGCAAACACGGACGCAAAGTCACGCATTATTTGCACCCGAAGCTTGAGCCGATATTAAAGGAAACCTTCGGTGTGATACTCTATCAAGAACAGGTCATGCAAATAGTTCAGACGCTGGCGGGGTTTACTTTGGGGCAGGCGGACATTTTGCGGCGGGCAATGAGCAAGAAGAAGGCTGACATACTCCTTGCGCAGAAGGAAAACTTTTTGCGGGGCTGTGAATCAAACGGCGTAGGAAAATCTTTGGCGGAGAAAATCTTCGAGCTGTTGACGCACTTTGCGGACTACGGATTCAACAAGTCACACTCGGCGGCTTATGGATTGCTCGCCTGGCAGACGGCTTACCTTAAAGCCCACTATCCTGCAGAGTATATGGCGGCGATGATGTCGGGCACGCCTGACGTTGACAAGATTGCCGGCTATATCGAGATGTCTCAGCGCATGGGGATAAAGGTTCTGCCGCCAGACATAAACTCTGGCTCGGCGCACTTCACGGTTGACGGCGGTGCAATTCGCTTTGGTTTGGCGGCGGTAAAGACGGTCGGCGAATTGGCGGTTGATTACATTGTCGACGAGAGGCAACGCGGCAGGTTCAAATCGTTGGCTGACTTCTGCGGACGCCTCGACGCTAAGAAGGTTCCGCGGCGCAGTCTTGAGAACTTGATAAAGTGCGGCGCGTTCGACAGCGTGGACAGGCGGCGGACGGCTCTTTTGGCGGCTCTTGATTCGGCAATGGAGGCGGGCACTAAGCGTTATCATGAACGCCAAAGCGGCGCGATAAGTCTTTTTGGCGATGACGAGTTGCACGAGGCAAATAGCACGCTCCCCGATGTAAAGGAACGTTCGCCCAATGAAATTCTAGCGTGGGAAAAGGAGACTCTCGGCTTTTACATATCGGGTCACCCGCTCGACGACTTGCGCGAAAAGTTTTCCGCCCTCAAGACAAGTAAAGACCTCGGCAAGTTCATTGGGCGGCGCGTCAAAGTCGGCGGGCTTATAACGGAGGTTCGGCGAATCATGACTAAGCGCGGCGAGTCGATGGCTTTCGTTAAGGTTGAGGACTTCGACGGCACGATTGACATAACGCTTTTCCCGCCCGTCTTCAGCAAAAGTTTTAACGTCGCGTTAGTTGATGAAGTCGTCGTAGTTGAAGGGCGCGTCGATAACATGAACGATACGATTTCAATCTTAGCGGACAGAATCACGGCGGCGGAGTTCTATGCGGCGGATTTTTGGCTGACGATACCCGAAAGCCTCGAAAGCCCCGCGACCTTTGCTGAGCTAAAGAAAATCTTCGCTGAACACGCCGGCACCAGTCGAGTCTTCCTGAACAAGTTCGGCGAGTGGAAACGTATTCCGCAGAAAATTTCTGATGGCACCGTTCTGCGCGGCGAGCTAATAGCGTTGCTCGGCGCGGACAACGTAAAGATTTACTAAGGAGAGATGCACTTGAACGTTAAAAAGTTTTTGGCGGCGATGATTGCAGTTCCGTTGCTAATGCTAAGCGTGGAGGCGGCTCCCGAAGGGCGAATGCCCGCCTCCGAACTCATGCGACTGGAAGAGGCACCAAAGGGAGAAATCGTTCACCCAATGCAAACGCTGACTTCAGAGAACTCTGGACTAAACCCAGGCTACTCCGTAACGCCGATTCAGAACACGCGACCTGTTGCCCCCGATGATGTCCTTCCGGACGTGACTGCGACGGCGGCTATCGTTATCGAGGCTTCGACGGGGCACGTCCTCTACGAACGCAACGCCGATGCGCACATGTTCCCCGCCAGTACAACTAAGATGATGACGCTTATCACGGCACTGGAGCACGGCGGACTTGATGAACTCGTCACCGTGGGGGCAGGAGCTTATAACGCGGAAGGTTCGACGCTTTGGCTTGACGTTGGGGAAAAGATTCCTCTCGGCGAGTTGCTTTACGGCATGATGTTAATCAGCGGCAACGACGGCGCGATTGCCATTGCTGAACACTGCGGCGGCACGGTAGCTGACTTCGCCGCGCAGATGACTAAGCGCGCTCATGACCTCGGCGCGGTGAATACGAACTTCACGAACGCCAACGGCTTGCCCGACCCCAATCACTACACCACGGCACGCGACTTGGCGATTATGGCTAAGCACGGGTTCAGCCTCCCGCACTTCGAGGAGATTTGCGCGACTAAGGAAGCGTCCTTCGGCTGGATTCACGACGATACCAAACTCCTGCGCAATGAAAATCAAATGCTATGGCTCTATCGTGGCGCGAACGGAATCAAGACGGGCTACACCGACGCGGCGGGGCGTTGCCTCGTCAGTGCGGCTAAGCAAAACGGCGTTCAACTGATTGCAGTCGTCTTGGACAGTCTCTACATTTGGAACGATTCAATTTTCCTGCTTGACTACGGCTTTGGTCGCGTGTCGAGTGAGACGCTGATTGAGCCAGGGCAAGTCGTCAAAACTCTGCCGATAACAAAGGGGCGGCGCAAGTCCATGCAAGTCAAGACGGCGGGCGAAATAATTATGCCGGTGTTCGCGGGCGACGATAACGCTTATGAGATTGTCTACGACCTGCCCGACGAGCTGACGGCACCGATTAAAAGCGGCGAGGCAATCGGCAAGATACGAGTTGTTTTGCCTGACGGCAGGGAGGCGGCTTCAGTCGACGTGGTCACGACTGCAGACGTTGAGCAAAAGTCTTTCTTCCGGCTGATACTCGACAAGATAAAAAATTTCTTTAGTTAAAGGAGCGATTGACATGAGCGACAGAATTAAATTGGCGGACGAGCTTCACCGCAAAGGCTACAGTTGTTCGCAATCGGTGGCGGTTGCCTGTGCGGATTTGGTCGACGTGCCTAAGGAAGTTTTATTCAAAGCAACGGAAGGATTCGGGGCTGGTATGGGCACTATGGACGGCGTGTGCGGCGCGTTGACGGGTGCATTGCTTATCGCGGGCTTGAAAAACAGCACGGGCAATCTTGATACGCCAAAGTCAAAGGGTTCGACGATGAAAATTTCTAGGGCGATGCTGACGAGTTTCCGCGAAAAGAGCGGCGCGATTATCTGTCGGGAGCTTAAAGGCGTCGACTCAGGCAAGATGCTTTGTTCGTGCCCCGATTGCATTAAACACGGCGTCGAGGTCGTGGAGGAAAACTTAGCGCGATGAAAAAGTTTTTAGCGGCTTTGATGTTCTGCGTGGCGTTGATGAACTCGGCGGCGGCAAGTGACGAACTCGACGCGACGGAACTTAGATTGGTCTGCGCGATTTGTTCTATGGGAGCCTACTCAGACGACGAAAGTTATCTTATGCGTTCCATGCTAAACGAGCGCGGCTGGACGATAGAAAAGATTTCGCAGAAGACTAATCGCGCCGACGCCAGAGCTTATCTGGTTAGCAAAGGCAACGTGAAGATTTTAGCGGTCGCGGGCACGGAGAACCTAAAGGACGTTGAAGTTGATTTTCGCGTCGGACGAGTGCACCTCTACGACAACACGACGCTTGGCGAGAAGGAAAAGAACGTTGGCGATAAACTCTTCGTACACAGGGGCTTTCGCGATTATGCCGACGTGGTTTTGAGTGACGGACTTGCCGAACGCTTGAAGACTTCGCTGGATAAAAATCCTCAAGAGACGCTTTACTTGACGGGGCACAGCTTAGGAGGTTCAGTCGCGACGATTATGGCGATTCGGCTGACGGATTCTGGCGTTAATAAAAGTCGGCTCAAGACGATAACCTTTGGTGCGCCGGCGGTAGGCTCTCATGCATTGGCTAACGTCTACAATGACAAGCTCGACTTAACCCGCGTGGTCATGAGCGGCGACGTTATCAAAAAATCTCTGCGGGCTTTGGGTTACGTTCACTTCGGCAAGGCGTTGGCGTATCAGCAAAATGTAACCGATGACCACATGGCGCACAAGATGGCAGTTTATCTCGATTGCGCAATCCGCGATTATGTCAATGCGGGCGGCTCCTTCCGACATGACGCGCAAGATAAAATCGACACGCCGCTTTACGTCGCACCGATTCTTTTGGTTAAGGGGAGCTTTCACGCCTCGGACGAAGGACTTATCCTAAACACGCTCGACGACAGCTTGAGGAACAACTTTAGCAAATTGACGTTCGCGGCTGAACAAAGCGTCGTGATTAAAGAGAAAAATATTTTGGACGAGGACTTTGATGAGTTCGTCGACGCGGCGAAAGGTTCGGGCTGTAAGTACGTGCTGATTCGTATCCTGCGGGCAAAAAAAAATCGTGACGCGCCCTTAGGTGACAGGCTCATCACGTTGGAAGAATTTATTTTAGACTCAAGCGGCGTGCCGTTGTTCATGCAAACCTCTGGCGAATCGACGGAGAATTTGACAATCTTTGAAGCCGCGCTCGCCGCCCAAGAGAACTTAAAGCCCGCGCTCAAGAATTTTTTTGACTGAGCATACTGGAGACTTCCTCGACAGGAACTTTTTCCTGCGCGGAGGTCTCCAAATTTTTTACAGTGACGGTTGAGGTTGCGACCTCGTCCTCGCCGACAATCAGCGCGAACTTTGCGCCCGACTTCGCCGCCTGCTTCATTTGGGCTTTTAAACTCTTTTTGCCGAAGTCCATAGCCGCCGAAATATTTTCCCGCCGCAAGCCCGTCAAAAGTTTGAAGGCGTAAACCTCCGCCGCCATGCCACTAGACACCACGAACGCGGCGATTTTTTTATTGGACGCGGGCAAACGGTTCTGAAGTTCCAAGGCAAGAAGAATTCTTTCCAAGCCCGCCGCGAATCCTACAGCCGGAGTATCATCGCCGCCGATTTCCTTTATCAAGCCGTCGTAGCGACCGCCGCCCGCAACTGCCGATTGAGCACCCAACGGAGCATACTGAATTTCAAAGGCGGTCTTCGTGTAGTAGTCAAGCCCACGCACCAGCCGATTATCAATCACGAACTCGACGCCCGCCGCCGTCAGGAACTCCTTAACCCGATTGAAATGTTCGCGGCAGTCATCGCAAAGGCAAGTTTCAATCTTCGGGGCGTCGTCCATGAAATCTTTCAAGCCGTCAATCTTGCAGTCGAGGATACGCATCGGATTTTTTTCCAGGCGTCGTTTGCAATCGTCGCACAGCTCGTCAATCTCTTCCGTGAAATACTCCTTAAGTTTGCGTCGATAAATCGGGCGGCACGCCGGGCAACCGACCGTATTAATCTTCAACGTCAAGTCATCAAGTCCAAGGCTCTTTAAGAAATCCCACGCCAGCAAGATTATTTCCGCGTCGACGGCGGGATTTTTTTCGCCCAATGCCTCCACGCCGAACTGATGAAACTCCCTGAGTCGCCCCGCCTGCGGTCTGTCGTAGCGGAACATCGACCCGATATAAAACAACTTCACGAGTCCTTTGGCGTAAAGTTTGTTCTGCAAGTAAGCCCGCACAACCGACGCGGTATTTTCTGGACGCAACGTTATCGACCTATCGCCGCGGTCCGTGAACGTGTACATCTCCTTATCAACTACGTCCGTGCCCTCGCCTATGCCGCGCTGAAAAAGTTCCGTGTGCTCAAAAGTCGGCGTGCGTATCTCCTCATAGCCGTAAAGCTTGCACAGCTCGCGGATTTTATCTTCAAGCCAAAGCCAACTGCCTGCTTGCTCCGGCAAAATATCTTTCGTGCCTCTCGGCGCATTCGTCAGCATATCTCAACCTCCTTAAAGTTTTAAATCGGCGACGGCGAACAGTGCCGCATTCCCCGAAATTTTTACGCGCTCTCCTAAGACTTCGCAATAAAGAATTCCTCCGCGAGCCGACGCTTGACGAGCCGTAAGCTTTTGTTTGCCGAGCCGCCCCGACCAATATGGCGCGATTAGACAATGCGTCGAACCCGTTACGGGGTCTTCAGGAACGGCGACTTTAGGCGCGAACACCCGCGACACGCAATCGAACTCATCAGCCGCCGCACTTACCGCTTGCGTCATCCCGTCTAATCTGCTTAGCTTGTCGAAGTCGGGCTTAAGCTGTTCGACTGCCTCCGCCGAATCCAAAATCATAAGTAAATCGCGGGCAAGGTAAGCCTCAAGAACTTTTGCTCCAATGGCGGCTTGCATTTCGTCAGTTACGGGAATTTTCTTCGGCTCGTAAGCGGGAAAGTCCATTTCAAACAACTTGCCTTTGCGCACGACTGTGAACTTGCCGCTTAGCGTCTCGAACTCGACGGCTGATAAATCCTGTTCAAGTTGCGTCAAGATAACAAAGGCAGTCGCTAACGTCGCGTGCCCGCAGAAGTCTACCTCGGCGGCGGGCGTGAACCACCTTAGCCGATAATTCACGCCCGTCTTGACAGCAAACGCCGTCTCCGACAAATTATTTTCGCGGGCAATGTTTTGCATTAAATCTTCGGGCGGGAAGTCCTCGACGACGCAAACCGCCGCAGGATTGCCGCTGAAGATTTTTTCCGTGAAGGCGTCTACTATGAATTGCCGCATAACTCACGACCTCTCCAAAATTTTTTTGAACGTCTCGAAGTTTTTAATCTCATTCGGGCGGCAGTAAATCGCGAAGACAATTTCCTTAAAGAAGCCGTCGAACTCCGGCAGAATCTTCTTGTAGACGTTGGCGACGACTTCTGGATTATTTTGGAACGCGCCGCAACCAAAAGCCCCCGTCACGAAAATTTCTGCGCCGTGATGAGCCACCACCGTGAACATATGCCTAATCCGCGTCTCCTGAATGTCAAAAAGCTCGTCGTCGCTAACTTTGACGGGCTTGGCATTACCGGGATTGTAAGCGTTATTCGGACGCTCGCGAAGGTTCGGGGCGGCAATCGTTATCACGTCGACCAAGTCCCATTTGTCGCGTGGCAAGCGGGTTGGTCTGTCAATGTCGCTTTTGCAAACGGTAATTTCCGGCGTGTATATGCAGGCGTCGTCGTAGAGCGGGTCGGCAAGCTCTCGGTTGACGGTGTAATAACGTTTCCAATTCTCCTCGGTGTTGAGGACGGGATAAAGCGTCGTGCAACGGCAAAGGGACTCTTCTTGCGCCCGCGAACCGTGCTTGACGCCGCCGCCAGGGTTCGTTGCCGAGGCGAAGTTGTGCACCGTGATTTTAAGTTCAAGGTATTTCCTCTGCATTGATATTGCCGCATCCAACGAACGCCGCTTAACAACTGAAATCGTCGTCTTCTTAAATCGGCGTTTCGGTAGCGGCGGATAATCATCTGCTTCATAAAAGACCGTGGCTTTAATCGAATCCAGAATCGCTTGCTTTAAATTCTCGTCGGTTCTGCAAAAAGCTTCCGTGTCGTGGAAGACTTCTACCATATCATCTCTTGTCACGTATGCCATCTTCAATCCTCCTCCTTGGATATTGTCGAAACTTTTTCCAGCTTGACGACGGGCGAACAGATTGCCGCCAAAAATTTTTCCCGCTGAGCAATGTAGCGTTCAAGGTTCTGCAGATAAGTCTTTAAGTCCTTGGCGGTGAACACTGACCAAATCCGTCCGGCTTTGACTTCGGGAATCTTAGTTGACGCCGCAGAGCCTACGCCCAAAATTATTTGACGCTCGCCCATCATCTGGACGTTATAAATTCCTTCTGCCCCGTGTCGACACCACCCGACGTTTTCAACCTGCCCTTGCATGTAGACTTGCCGATAAAGGTAATACGGCAAAAATTTTTCTTCGCGCAGAACCTCGGCGGCGTGCTCGGACATCAGGCGGACTTCTTCATCGCTTGGCAAGTCAAAATCTTCAAGTTTGTTTAGGTCGTCGGCCAGTCGCGTCTGAAGTTTGGAGCCGCGCTTAATTGCCAGTGAATGTATTGTCACGTCGTCGGGCTTGAGGTCAAGGACTTGTCTTAACGTCTCTTTGAAGTCGCCGAGCCGCTCGCCAGGCAAGCCGATAATCAAATCCATGTTGATGAGCCAATCGCCCGCCGCCCGCAACTGATTAAAAGCCCGCGTCACATCCTCTACGGTGTGTTTGCGTCCGATTAGGTCAAGCGTCCTCTGGTGCATCGTCTGCGGATTGACGCTGACTCGCGTGACGTTGAATCGTTTCATCGCGGCAATCTTATCGGCGGAAATCGTATCGGGTCTGCCGCATTCAACGGTAAATTCCTCGACGCCCTCGCCGTAGAAACTTTTATGAACCAGTTCCAACATCTCGGCGAAGAAACTTTCAGGCAACGCGCTTGGAGTGCCGCCGCCAATGTAAATCGTCTGCACTTTGAAGCCGTAGCGTTTAATCGACTGCGCCGCCGCCTCAATGTCGCGTGTCAAAGTCGTCATGAATTCGGCGATAGCATCTTCGGCGGGCAACTCGTTCGCGGGGAAGGAACAATAAAGGCAACGCGTCTTGCAAAAGGGAATCCCGACGTAAACGCCAATCTTTTTATCGTCCGCATTGATAATCGGCAACTGACGGATTGCGACTTCGGTTAATAGGCTCGCCTTGTCACGCGTGGTAAGGAAATCGGAAGCGACGCGGCGGCAAATCCTATCGCGGTCAATGACGCCTTGGCTCGTGACGCCGAAACCTTCCCTTAGCCACCGCTGAATAATCTTCGTCGGGCGCACGCCATGCAGAATCCCATCGGGCACGCGGTTAAGGTTGAAGTTATCGACGAGGAGCCGATACAAATTCTTTTTGACGAGGCGATTGACTTCCGCGCCTAATCTCTCGTCGGGGCGGGCAAGCGAACTATTCCGGAAAAAATATTCTCTGCCGCCCGCGATAAACTTAAGCCGCGTGATAATTCTTTTGCCGATGACTTCGTTAAAGACCTCCAGCCCGTCGAAGTCAGCCGCCTCACCCTTCTTGACTGCCTCGACCTTGAGCGAACGGAGAACATCATTGACGACATTTGAGAAACTATTTCCGCCGAGGATATTTATCTTCTTTATCTTAATGCTCAAATGTTCAATCCTCCTTCGCACGGCAATCGCTACAGTAGCCAAAAAATTTTACTTCGTGATTGAGGATTTGAAAGCCAGATTTGTTAGCGATGTTCGCCTCCAGCTCGTCGAGCAAGTCTTCTTCAAATTCGATGACCTTCTTGCACTTGAGGCAAATCAAATGATGATGATGATGAACCTTGGGGTCGGTGGTGTTAAGTTCGTAGCGGGCGCACCCGTCGCCGAAATCCATACGCACGAGGATTCCCAGTTCGCTTAGCAAATCCAACGCACGATAAACCGTCGCAAGCCCTATCTCCGAATCCTTCTCGCGCAAAATGCTGTAAACGTCCTCCGCGCTCATGTGGTGCAATTCTGGGTGCTCGACGAAAATTTTTAAAATCTCCTCGCGCTGTGGTGTCGTCTTATAGCCGCCCGCCGATAACTTGCCGCGCAGGTCTTCCACTCTGAACAGTTGATGATTGTAGCTCATGTTCAGTCCTCCTATCACTGTTTGGAGTGATTATATCAGCTATCAATGAAAATCACAAAAAAAATCTGCCGCGTCAAAAAAGCCCCGTGTGAGCTTCACGGAGCTTTTTTCAAGCGTATGTGTATTTTTATTTTAGGAGAGCTTTAACGAAAGCCTAGGCGCAGTATAGCAGATATGATAACTGTTATCAAGTACCTTTTGAAAAATTTTTTCAGCGGCTAATTGCTCGGTTGGTCGCGCATGACTGGCTTGCGAATGACTTCGGCTGAAACAGTGACTTCATCGTATGGAACATTCACGCCTTCGGGCACAATCAATCTCAGCGTGCTCTTGAAGACTCGTTGCCCCGTTTGCACTGTGAATGGCACCGTTTTTAACGTGACGATTGAATTTACAATGGACTCTGCGCCGCTAATTTCCATTTGCGCTGGCTCGACTGTAATTTTGCTAAGCTCCCAACCGTCTGCGGCAGTTAGTTCGGGGACGATTGGTACAATGCGTTTCTTTAGCCCGCTTTCTATATCGAATGAAATGGTTATGACGCTTGGCACCACTCGCACACGCTTAATCACGTTGTTATTTTCGTCGACGGCACTCAATGATATTTGCGTTTCAAAGCTCGACGCGTTATCCACTAAGTCCACCGTGCCATAGACTTTGGCGGCTTGTTCCACAAAACTTTTCGGACCGACTATCGTAACGTATTCCATTGACTTTCTTACGTCTCTAATCGCCGCGTCGGGAGCCAGGGTGCCTTTTGTTATGAACTCGGCGGGCATTTGTTGTTCAATCAAAGGGTCGAGTTTTATATTGACGGTTGAAGGGAGCGTTTCTATGAGTTCAAAACCCTGCGGCATAACCACTTGCAAGGAAACCTGATGGTCGCCCTCGCTTAGTCCTTCAAGGTTGGCATAGACTCGGAAAGCGTTGGCGTCATATTTGACGAACTTTGAACGCGCCGCCTGTACATCAAGTTGCACGGTCTTTATATCGCAGATGGTGAAGAACTCATAGGGCACGTTCGACATCGTCAAAGGCACGGTGTAAGAGCCGTCGATTGCTGGGTCTTGGTCGTCCATGACGAAAATCCACATAAAGAACGCCGCGATTAGGGCGATTACCTTTTTTAAGAAGTTGTGACGGAAAATGTTAATTATACGCATTCATTAAATTCCCCTAAATATATGATTAAATATAGAATCAACTTTAACTTAGGATAGGCGCTCTTCTCCACGACCTTGCGTTGACCGTCGACTTTGCCCGCCTCAAAGATATAGCTGAACGTCTTGCCGCGTTTACGAACTCTGACCTGCGTCATAATCTTCACCCCTCCCAAAAAAATTATCCCTTAGTTTCTGCTAAGGGATTTTAGACTTTTTCGGGGCGAAAGTCTACTGTTATTTTTTCAGCTGGCGAAATCTCCACCTGCACCAGTAAGTTCGTCTAAGCGTTTTTGGTCTTCTTTCATTCTCTTTCTAATCGCACGGGCTTCGGCTTCTTTTTCTTCCTTCGTCTTGTCCTCCATCTGCGCTTCAATTCGTGCGACCAAGTTCAATGCCCAGCTTATGGATACGGTTTTGTGCGCAAGGTCTTGCACATTGGCAACTACACGATTGATAAGCTCATCGCAAAAGGAGAGCTGACCCCGCTATACGTTGCCGGCTCTAACTCAATGAAATTCGCCCGTGAACAAGTCTTAGAGGTGCCCAAGCCATGAAGATTAAGAGAAAGCCCTTCATGAACGCGGTGATGACCCGCCCCGAAAGTATTACACAGCTGGCGGTTAAAGCTGGCGTAAGTGCGTCGGCACTGTACAGCGCATTGAATACGGAACGCTCTTCGCTTGAGACGTTGACTAAACTTTGCAAGGTCATAGGCAGCAAGGAGCTAAACATCGCGCTAAATGACAAGTTCAGCCCCGCCGCTCGACACGCAGACCAATCAGCCTACTGACTTCATGGCGAAACTTGCACAGCTCAAAGCCGAAGCCGTCAAGGTCGAGGAGCAAAAAGCCTCCGACGCCGTGGACGAAGCGCAAAAGGCTCTCGACGCCGCTAAGGCAACTTATGACGCCGCTTATGACAAATACCGCGCCGCAATCAACGCTTATAAGACGCTCGGTTGCCAGAAGGCTAAGGAACTTCGCGACACGCTCCTTGAGAATGACATTAAACTTTTCTCCGACGCGAACATAAGAATTATCAATCAGCAGGGCGAAGAAGTTGCCCGCCCCGACCTTAGCCAAATCTTTATCACCTTCTACAACGGCGTCTTCAAAGTCAGCGCGAGCTGGGACAACTTCGCAACCTATTCAACGCCCGAACAGGTTAAAGACGTTATCGAGCGGCTCAAGGCGGCGATTAGGCGCGGCGATAAAGAATTCTCCTTCGCGGCTGTCGAAGAACTGCACGACGTAAAGGAGCTGATTGCGTGATTGAATTCAGCTACCGAGGCGACATCAGCCATTTGGACGCCGAGGAACGCGAACAGCTGAACCGCGACCTCGAAGGCGTCATTCACAAACGCGACTTAAGCTGGCTGAACCTAAGAACAAGCCATTTATAAGATTTACGACGAGGCGGAGAAATTTGTTAAAGCCTTCCGCAAGCACGAGCTTAAGATTGATGATTAGAGCGTGTTGGTAAAGTGCAAAAGTAAAACATAAGCAATTTCTTTGGTAAAATGAATTTGAAAAATCCCCAAAGGAAAATGCTTATGTCAAATTTA
>JAFQZB010000382.1 GCA_017406175.1 Selenomonadaceae bacterium
CTCGTTCTTTATGCCGAAGTTCTTTAGCAGGTCAATCCGTTGCTTAGTGTTCTCGTCGTGCATGACAAGCGCGCCGCCTTCGACCGTGTGATAAAATTTCGTGGCGTGGAAGCTCAGCATTGAAATATCGCCGAACGTCCCAATGCCCCGCCCGCCAATTTCTACGCCAAACGTATGCGCCGCGTCGTAGACAACCCGCAAGCCGTAACGGTCAGCGACCTCCTGAATCTTTTCCACATCGCACGGTATCCCGAAGACATGCACAGGCAGGATAGCCGTTGTCTTGGGCGTTATCATCGACTCAATCTTATCGGCGTCAAGGTTCATCGTCTCTTCGTCCACGTCGCAGAATATCGGCTCAATGTTATTCCAACTCAAGACATGCGGTGTTGCGGCGAACGTAAAAGGCGTCGTGATGACTTGCCCACTTAGCCGCAAGCTTTGACAGGCGACCATTAATGCTATCGTCCCGTTGTTGAATAGCGATAGATACGGCACCTTCAGGAACGACTTAAGCTCCTGTTCAAGCATCGTGTGCTGGGGACCGTTGTTAGTTATCCACTTCGCCGCCCAAATGTCGCGTAGCTTGTCCGTGACTTCTTCAATCGTCGGGAAGACTGGTCGCGTCACGTAAATTCTTTTATCGAACGGTTCAATCATTTTGCTTAGCCTCCTTTGCTTTGCGAAGTTTATCAGCCGCCGACGGGTCAATTTTCTCCAGATAGGTCAGCGGGACGGTTCGCGGATTTCCCTTCGTCAGCTCGTAAACTTTCCGATAACTCGCCTCGGCTTTATCGGCTTGCCCTTGCTCGTCGAAGATGTCGCCCTGCAATTTGTACGGGATTGGATTCTTATCGTCAAGCGTCAAGGCTCGGTCAATGTCCTCAAGCGCAAGTTCAAGCTCGCCGCGCATATGCCGAACGTCCGCCCGATTTAGGAAGTTGTAAAGGTTGTTCGGGTCTTTAGCAACTGCGGCGTCCGTGTCGACAAGTGCGCCTTCATAGTCGCCGACAATCGCCTTTGCCCGTCCGCGAATCCCTAAACACTCCGCTACGTCGTCTTGATTCTTAGCACTAAGGGCGCGTTCAATCTCCATAAGCGCAAGTTCGCCCTGCCCGTGGTCGTTGTAAATGTCGGCGTTGATTCGCAGTTGCTCCGCCGCCTTAGCTTTGGCATTGTCTGCGGCGTCCTTAACCTTAGCCCAAGCCATAGCCCGTGCCGCGTCCGCCTCGTGAATCCTCTGACGTATTCGCGGACTTTCAAAGTAATACGCCTTCTGGACTGCCGTTTGAATCTTATCGCCGAGATTGTAAAGCTTCGACAGCTCCCTTAGCTCCCGATAAGCAAAGTCATCGTTCAGGAAGTCCGTTTGATTGCCGACGCGTCGGAAGTTCCAACCGTCAATCGAATCGTAATCGTGAAAAGCCTTGCTCAAGCCGCCCGCGAAGTAGTAAGCATTAGCCGCCGCGCTGTTGGTGTCGTCGCCTATGTTCATCGAGTAGAAGACCTCCAAGCCGTCAATGAACACCAGATACGCCCGGTCGACTTTGCGAACCTTGACATGCCCGCCGCCGTAAGTGGTCATCAGCTCCGCAAGCTTAGCCTCGCGCTTATCGGTGTCGGGGTGGTCGCTTAAGGTCTGGTCGTCGGGCGTGTCGTGCGCGTCGAACTCCAAAACGTTTTGCGTTTCGTAGCGGACGTAGTAGCCCAGACGATTCATAGCCGCCGCGCCGCCGCCAGGATTGAAGCCCGCACTTGTCATTAGATAGAAGCCGCCCTCGTCCGCCTCGTATTCGACGGGAACATTGATATTCTTTGCAATCGAGTAATCGACCATCGCCGAGAATTTATTCCAATCAATGTTCCTGCCGTTGTCCGCGTTCATGCCAAGCATCATCGCGCCGAGGGATTGGGCTACGGCTTGC
>JAFQZB010000383.1 GCA_017406175.1 Selenomonadaceae bacterium
CAACGCCCAAATCATCAATCCCGAAATGGACGCACAAGACGACAAAGACGCGATAAAAAAAATCGGCGAAATTCTTAAGAACGCGGGCTATGTCAATTCGGCTTACATCGATGCCGTACTTGAGCGCGAAAACAATTTCCCGACCGGTCTTCAGCTACTGACTTCCGCTATCGCAATACCGCACGCGACGCCCGAAGGCAACGTCCTCAAAAACGGTATCGCGGTCGCCAAACTTAAAAAGCCCGTCAAGTTCCATTCAATGGAAAATCCCGACGAGACAGTCGACGCAAAATTTGTTTTCCTGCTTGCTCTCAAGGATAGCGGACAACATCTGGCAATTCTTCGCGAAATGTTTACCAGTTTCCAAAATCCCGATGTGATTCAAGCCCTGCAAGATTCAACCGCCGCAGAACAAATTCTCGGCATCATGGAAAAATATTTCGGCAAGAAGTAAGGTTTCAACCCTTTTAATAAATGATTGGAGGCTATCAAAATGGCAAAGAAAAAAATTATCGTGGCGTGCGGCGGAGCAGTCGCAACCAGCACTGTGGCGGCGGACGCTGTTCGCGACCTGTGCAAAGCTAACGGCATTGATGCCGACGTTCAGCAGATGAGAATCATCGAGATTGAAGGCAACCTCGCAGGCGTTGACTTGGTTATTACCACCATGCGCATTAAACCGACTTGGAGCACTCCTTACGTCAACGGCATGGCTTTCCTCACCGGCATCAACAAAGAGGCGACCGAACAGAAGATTTTGGACATTCTCAAGAAGTAAAGACTATTAAACTACCCCCGACAAAGGCGGGCGGCTCTGTCAATGTGTGGGTCGCCCGTTAAATCTTTCAAAGGAGGGAATCCTCGTGGATATGATTTTGAGCGTCGTCCAATATTTTATCGACTTGGGCGCGGCGGGTAGGGATTCTGCTCCCGCTTGTTATTTTCGTCATTGCAATTTTACTCGGTACTCCGCTCAGCCGCGCAGTCAAGAGCGGCATTTGCAAAAATCCAATATATTGGATTTTGTCGTTTGCTCTTTCAAAACGCTAAAATTTTGTCGTTTCAGCTTTCAAAATTAGTTTTTCGTCGTAATCGAGCAAAATAATTGACCCGCGTCGCAATTCGTGTTAAAGTTCAGCTGTTAGACTAACTAAACACGTCGGAGCGCGAGTCAAAACCTTTTCTCGGCAAGTTTAACCGTTTCGACGTGTAAAATCAAGCACGAAGGAGCGGTTTTTATGTTTAGCAATGAAATTTGGCGCGAAATTACCATCTCACACGGTCTTTATCGCGTCAGCAACTACGGACGAGTTAAAAGTCTTTGGTACGGGCGAGAAAAAATACTCAATCCGAGCATAAACAGCGCAGGTTATCTTCATTTGGTCTTGTGCGTCGACGCTAAACGCATTGATTGCAATGTTCATGTGCTCGTTGCTCAAAATTTCGTTCCGAATCCTGACAATTTGCCCGAAGTCAATCACATCGACGGCAACCGACTGAATAATTGCGCGTGGAATTTGGAATGGACAACTCAAGGCGAAAATGTCAGGCACGCGGCGCGAGTGGGCTTGCTCAAAATAAAAAAAGGCGCGGATAATCCGTGCGCAAAACTCACTATGGCGGACGCTCGTTATATTCGCCAAGTTTATGTCTCTCATCATACGGAATTTGGCGGACGGGCTTTAGCTCGCAAGTTCAAAGTCGTTCCGCAGACCATTTACGATATTATTCGCGGAAAAACTTACAAAGAAATTTGACTGCGCGTTATTGCTCGGCGACCCTGTTGTTGTTACAGCGTCACTGCTCTTTATCCCGATAACGATTCTGGTTGCGGCGATTGTGCCGGGCAATGTGATTCTGCCTTTCGGTGACTTGCCCACTATCGGCTATTACTTCGCCAACGTCAAAGCGGCTGCCGAGCGCACGAAAATTCCGGTCGTCATGCATCTGGATCACGGCAATTCCTTCGCTATGGCTATGCAAGCTTTCCGCGCAGGTTACACTTCGATTATGATTGACGGCTCCAAACTTCCTTTCGAGGAAAACATTGACTTGACCAAATCCGTCGTCAACGTCTGCCACGCAAGCAATGTTCCAGTCGAAGGCGAACTCGGCAAAGTCGGCGGCAAAGAGGACGACCTTGAGAACGACGACGACAATCCTTACACCGACCCGCAAGAGGCTAAAGAATTCGTCGAGCGCACCGGCGTTGATTCTCTGGCTATTGGCATTGGCACCGCTCACGGCGTTTACAAGGGCATTCCGAAAGTCAACATGGAAGTCTTGAGCGCAGTCCGCGCAGTCGTCGATGTTCCTTTGGTCATGCACGGCACCAGCGGCGTACCCGATGAGCAAGTTCGCGACGCTGTCAGACGCGGCATCTGCAAAGTCAATTATGCAACAGACTTGCGCATTGCCTTTACCAACGGCGTTAAGGCTTACATGAACAACAACCCAAATGCTTTCGACCCGAAGAAATACTCGGCTCCAGGCATGAAGGAAGTCACCGCTTACGTTGCTCAGAAGATGCAAGTCGTCGGTAGCGTCGGCAAAGCTTGAACCTTACCACCTTCCACAACCCCCATAATTTTTTGGCTCCAACTTTGTTTGGGGCTTTTTTTCTTCCCTTCCCCCACACTCCCAACCAAACTCAGAAAGATACATTAAGGAGAAGAGCAGTTGCAGTGTTACTTTTAAAACGGTGAAAACGGCGTCACGACGCCAAAAAATAACTCTGGTAGCAGAAAGTAGCACGAGAAAGGTAACACCATTTTTTTTAAAGGTAACACCTTTTTTTTTCGGTGTTACCAAAGTGTTACCTCGAAAATGGCGTCACGACGCCAAAAAACGGCAAAAGTAACACGGTAACACCGGTAACACCGATTTTTTTAGCTAGTATAGAAAAAAAACGCGCGCGCGCAAAATGTGACTTCTGCAACATCGCGCGTCTACTTTTTTTTCTCATACGCGAGAAACATCATTTTGGGTGTTACCAGTGTTACCTTTAGTAAAAATATATATAAAAGCTAGCTATAACGCCACTTTTTTAGGTAACACTATAGGTAACATTTTGGTAACACCAAAGCCTTCGGTGTTACCTATTTTATGTATAATGGCGTCAGAACGCCAATTAGCTTATTGGACTCAAAAATCTTTCGGAGTTCCTTATTTTTGGAGAATGGCGTTCTGACACCAATTAGCTTTCTAGACTAACTCAACGACGTACA
>JAFQZB010000384.1 GCA_017406175.1 Selenomonadaceae bacterium
GGCGGTTACGAGAATGAAAACGGTGATTTGGTACTTTTCAACTCTGGCAGTGGCAGTTATTGCCTCCAAGTCGACATCAACGAGGACTTGTTCTATATCTACGGCAAGTTCCCGAAAGCGATTGAAGTAGCGAACAAAGAGGCGGTCGCACTCGAAGAATACGCGATTAGCCCCGAAGCATTGGACGCAGCGGTTGAGGCCGAAACCGAATTGGCAAGCGCGGCAGTTCAGAAAAAGTCGGCAACGCGTGCCGAAATTCTTGCTGAATTGGCAGAAATTAACGCTGATGATTCGGGCATATCGGTTGATGAAGAGGATATTGAGTGGAATCGCAGTTACACCGAAGAAGAGCTTGCCGAATTTGAAAGAATTCTGCTCGAAGAAGCAACCGAATCGGAGCGGGCGGCATATTTTGCAATTAAACTCGAAAGCCTTAAGGCGCGGCAAGAAAATGCGCGTGCACTGGCGGATATGGCGCAGGAGGCGTTGCGTCAAGCACAGGCGGCAGTTGAGGCGGCAGAAAATGCCCTGCTCGAAACGAACTACGCGATTGACCGCTTGTATCGTGCCGAAGCTGAACGGCAGGTCGCGAAGCTTGAAGGCTTGAAGGTCGCGGGAGTCAAAATCATTTCGCAGAATCGCGTTCACAGCGGCGAAGCGGTCGACAACTGGGGAATCAGCACGTTGTACGGTAAGTTTTCAATCTTCAACACGTCAAGCACAGGATATATCGCTTGCGGCAACTATGAAACGCCGGAGCAAGTTACACGCGTGATAGAAATGCTCACGGCGGCAGTCAATGCGGGCAAAAACGAATTTACCTTCCCGACACTCGAAGAATTGGACAAGGCAAATTTCACCTTCGACGCTGAACGGTTCGGGCAGGATAATTCCGTTGAAGATGACGGGTCGAACGATGACGCCGACGAGGATAACTTCACCTTCAACGTAACGCCGATTGAAGATGATGACGCAGATGACGAGTTGATTGATCCGCCCGAACCTCAAAGCGACAATAACCCGTATATCCTTGAAGTGATTGATAAGAACGGCACTCACATTTTCGCAGTCGGATATTTGGACACGATTTATAGGGCGGGCAAGAAGCTTGCGAAGGGCGGCAACATGGTTAGCTGGAGTCTTCGCGACAAGAAAGAAATCTTCACGAATGAAAGCTTACAAGATTGGCGGCAGTTTCAGTGGGAGATTGAAACGTTTCTCACAAGTCACGGGTGAACCTTGTTAGGACACCGCCGAAAACTGAAAGGCAACTTTCGGGGCACTCTGAATCAGTAACGGTTCAGGGTTTTTCGGCGTCATAAGGCTTTATTTTTTTGCGTAAATGAGAAAATTCTGGTATAATAAAATCAACAATAAAGCGGGAGGGAATCGGCATGAAACTTGAATCAGTGCGTGAACTAAGGGAGAAAATAATCAATCTCGAAGAAAAATTAATGTCTCTACGCGATGTGCAAAGTAGTATTGCTATGACTCACATTGACGGCTTGCCGAAAGCAAAAAGTCTGGACAGCTCGGTTGAAAAAATCATTGCGAAGATAGACGAGGTTGAACGGGAAATTGGCGGTCTGCAAATTGAACTGGCAAATACGATGTTGGCATTAACCGAAGAAATTTATAAGCGTGTTCAAGGTCGGGAAGCGCGGCTGATTTTACATAGGCGGTACGTGTGTTGTCACATGTTCAAAGAGATTCAAGCCGATTTACATTTATCGGACGCAAGAGTTTTTTACCTTCACAGGACGGCTTATAAGGAATTCAACGCCGCCGCTTAGGAGTGATTGAGATGATTAAAATTTTAATCGAAGGGGAGCCGATACCGGCTGCACGGCCGCGTTTCAGTCATGGACATGCTTATCAACCAAAACACAATCGGGAATATCGGGAGCGGGTGACAAATGCGGCAAGGTCGGCAATGGGAAGTAAAGCCCCGTTGACCGGAGCAATAGCGGCAGTCGTGAAGTTATATCGAAAGTACAAGCCGACTTCGCGCCTGTCGGGAGATGTCGATAATCACCTAAAGGCACTTTTCGACGGTTGTAACAAGGTTGTATTTGTGGACGATGCACAGATAACAAAATGCGTCGTGGAAAAGTTTTTAGACAAAACTAATCCTCGTGCAGAAATTGAAATATCGGAGGTGGTAACATGAGTAATCGCAACATACAAATTATCATTGATGTGAACGACCGCACGGGCGGTAAGGTTAAAGGATTAGCCGACGATTTAAAGCGATTGGACGCGGCGGCACAGAGAATCAACAATCGGATACGGGCAATAGGTCTGCAAAGATTCGCGGCGACAATTCGGTTGATTGACCGCGTGACTAATCCCGCATCACAAATAAATTCGTTGCTCAAACGCATTGCGGGCACGACTTATCGCGTGACGATGAGTTTAAATGAATCGGTACTTGGGAAGATACGACAAGTTGAATCAACGCTGCTAAGGATAACGGGCAAAACATACAATATCGCCGTCAACGTCAAAGGCGCGGCACTGAATAAGCTGAACGGGCTAATGTCGGGAGCGGCAATGGGCGCGGGAATGTTTATGCCACTCGGAGCGGCGGCGGGCATGGGATTCGGAGCCGTCAACGCAATTCAATCAAGCATGGACTTTGAACGGCAGATGTCACGTGTACAGGCATTAAGGCAACTCGAAAAGAATTCAGAGGATATGCAAGCGTTGACGAATTTGGCGAAGAAATTAGGAATGGAAACAGCCTTCACCAGAAAACAAGTCGGAGAGGCAATGGAGTATCAGGCCTTAGCAGGCTGGACAACACCGCAAATACTTTCGGCGACTCCTCACATGCTGAATTTGGCGGCGGCGGGAGGAATGGACTTAGGAGCAACTTCGGATTTACTCACGGACGCGATGACGGCGTTTAACTTGAAGGCAACGGATAATTTCCGCAATGCGCAAGGCAGAAATATAAACTTGCCCGAATATTTTGCAGATATGCTGGCGAAGTTACAAGCAAGCTCGAACACAGATTTGTATCAGGCACGAGAGGCGATAAAATATGGCGCGCCCGCAATCGGCACAATGTTTGCGGGAGTCGAAGGGCAAGAGGGAATTCAACTTCGAACCGAAGCGGCGCGGCAGATGATGATCATGACGGGCTTAATGGCGAATGCGGGAATAAAAGGTTCAATGGCGGGCACGGGAATAAATACTCTGTTCAATCGGCTTGCGGGGGAAAATCGCAATACACATTTCGCTGAACGTCTATTGGGATTAGAACATGCCGCCAACGGGCAAATGTTAATGCCGCTTGATTTTATCAAGGCTTTTCAATCGCGCGTGAAAAATGGTATGAATGTTGATGACTTCATGACGATAGCCGAAGAATTAGCCGGAGAAAAGATTCATGCCGATACGAGACGTAAGTTAAATTCAACAATCGAAAGTGCTTTAAAGAACGGCGGGAAGCTCGGCAGTGCAGATGTGATGAAAATGGGAAGCATGCTCGCGGGTCTGGAAAACATGCCGAAGCTATTGGCAATGGTTTTTCAAGATATAGACGCGCTTGAAGCGAAAATGAATGACGTTGAAGGCACTGCAGAGGGAATGGCGAAAACACAGCTGGACAATCTGGCAGGTTCATTTACGCGATTAGGTTCAGCGTGGGATGCCTTCCAACAAGACTTGTTCACGGGCACGGCAGGAAACGGGCTGCGCGATTTTGTAGATACATTAACGGATATTACGACACGCGCCAATAAACTTTTCCAAGACGGAATACATATCGGCGACTTCGGCAGGATAATCACAGACATTATTGACCGCTTGAAAAATAAGTTCCTCGAACTTGACGGGATAGGCTCAATCCTTGCGGGTGGAGCATTGGCAGCGGGCTTGACGAAAATAATATCACTCGGCAGGCGCGCAGCGGATGCATTACGCAACGTCGGTAAAGCGGGAGCGTGGGGAACAGCTACGACTGGTGCTAAAGGATTAGCGGCGGCACAAAGAATCGGAGCAATGAACGTTTCAGCGGGAGTGGTAAACGTCAACGGCGCAATTCGTGGCATGACGGGCGGCGGTATTGCGGGAGTCGGAGGTTATTCGCTGAAAGAAAATTTAGCAACCTCGCGTGCAAATGCTAATATGGCGAATTTGAAGGTAGCACAGCTGCAAGCGGCACAATTCGCAGCGTGGCAGAAGGTAGCAGCTGAACGCGCATTTGTCACGGGCGGCACAAAGCTGGCGACGTTGACGAGTCAAGCCGAAAAGTTATCGGCGCAAGTTGCGGTAGCTCAATCAAAAGCAATTCAAGCAAACAGATTGGTAGCACAACTGAACAGCATAGCCGCCGCCGAAGCTTATAACGCGAAGCGCGCTCGTGAAATGGCACGGCTGGCGAATGAATCATCATCAATCGCAACGTCGGGAAGATTTGCAGGAATGCGTTCAGCGGCAGGAGGAGCGGCAGCATTTGCCGGTATCTTCTCGATAATGGACATGATGAATTTGAAGTCGGCGAATGCAGAAAGATTGGCGGCGGCAACGTCCGAAAGTGACCGCGCACAAATTGCAATGGAAAATCGCAAGGCAGAATTTGAAGCGGGAGCGGGCGCGGCAGGTTCAATCTTCGGAGCGGCGGCAGGAGCGGCGATTGGTTCAGCTATCGGCCCCGTTGGTACGATGATAGGTGGTATGATTGGCAGTATGCTCGGCGAATACGCAGGAAAGATAGCCGCCAACAATGCGCCGGAGAATAAAACCACGCCGATACGAAATTATTTCGATGATAAGCCCGCGTCGACGGTAACCGAAAAAGTATTGTCGGCGTATGGACTCAATGGGGAGTTGGAAAGTAAAATCACAGCTCGAAAGCGTGGAATAGCGCGTGCGTGGGGAGAAAATCTAACTGCTATCGAACAGGAAACTACGTTTCGGAATATAGACAAGAAACTTGGCGCGTTCAGCCCGTTCAAAGATGACGGCGGCGCATTTGATTATTATCGTGACCAGCGCGAACGCATGATGTTAAATCCGCAAGAATATTACGGCACGCGTGATTTATGGGGCGGCAGTCGTGCAGAGGCGGCAGAATTAACGCCGGAGCAAATGGCACAGCAAGCAGCAATGGAGCGTGGCGAATTCTATCCGCAAAATGAAATGCCCGCCGCGCTCGAAACTCCCGAATCGGCTATGGACTTAAGCAGCGTAACTGAACAGCTATATTCGGATTTGGAAGCGTTACAAGAAGGCGTAGCCGAATTGTTCAGCGGATTTGGCGAATCAATCACAGAGCAATTAACCACGGCATTTGAGGGCGCGGGAGAAACTTTTTCGACATTTGGGCAATCGGTGACCGAAGGATTGACTGCAACGTTTGAAGGTGCGGGGGAAATTTTTTCACACTTCGGCGAATCAATCACAACTGGCATGGAGTCGGCACAAACAGCGGCGGTGTCGTCACTCACGATGATCCAAACGACGTTCACGACGACGAAAGAACAAATTCAATCGTCATGGTCTGAACTGCCCGGCTTTTTCAGTGGCGTATTCAGCGGATTAGGAGGGGCGGCAGCGTCTGCGGGAGCGGCAATAGCGGCAGGATTAATTGCGCCGATAGGAAGTGTGATAGCAGCGTGGCAATCGGCAGCGGCTCAAATAAGCTCGATAATATCAAGCATAAATACAGCGGGAGCAAGTGCGGGCGGCGGTGGTGTCGGTAAAGCAGAAGGCGGATTCGTATCATCGGAGACGCATTATTACGCGGGTGAACACGGCCCCGAAGTGATAATCCCGCTGAGAAGTTCACATAGGGCGCGGGCAATGGACTTGTTGGAAAAGACAGCGGCAATTCTCGGTGGGGAAAATGTAACCTTCGGAGCAGATGAACTTCAAAGTACAGTCGGAGAGGGATTCAAAGAATTAGGCGCACCTATTCCAACGATTGAAGCTGATACGCCCGTAAATCAAAATTATTCGCCGCGGGAGCCGGTCGGCATTGGTGAACAGCAAATATCAATCAGCGGTGTCAATATCAACTTTGAAATTGGCTCGGTTATTCAAGACGCCGGAGACTTCATGACGCAGATAAAAAATCATGCGAAAGAAATAAGTGACTTAATGGCAGGTTGCCTTGCAGAGGCTGTATCAGATATACACCAAAACCAATCGTTGACCGCGTGAAGATTAGCAATAACTAACATTTCGGGGGAGTCGGTAAAACGCCGACTCCTATTTTGTTGCAAAATCACGCTACAGACGATTTTGGCAGAGGGTACCTAAGTATTGCGAAGGCGTTCAAACGTGCAATGTGGGCGATTCTGGGGGCAAGTAAAAAATCAACTCGAAAATTTTAATCGGATACCTGCCTGCGCGCTCATTAAATTTTCTTAAATTCCGCGCAGATTCACTAACTTATCATCAATGAAACTGCTTTGTTATCATTGAGAAAACCTATCGCTAAGTTAGCTAATGTATATTAGTTGACACGTAGGGGAGTATCAGCTATAATGACGGCAGAAATTTTGAAAGGGGTTGCGTTAAGGTGACAACAGATTTGACGGTTCAGAAGGGCGCAAATGAAATTCAAACCTCCGAAGATAAATTTTGGGTAGTGGTTTATGAATGGTTTGATTCGCTCGTGAAAGTTAAACATAGAAAACCGCGCACGTTGAAAGTCTACCGTTACAATTTGGGTGTGTTCAAAGCTTGGCTTGACGCTGAAGGGATTCGCGAAGTTTCAAGACAGAATATCAAAGACTGGGTTGGCGTAATGGACTCGAAAGGCTGGACGCCTTCAACAAAAAATTTGTACCTTGCAACGATTAGAAGTCTTTACACTTGGCTTGCCAATGAACACGGCTTGCCGAATATCGCGAAGGGGATCTCCGGCTGGGAATGCTCACGGGAACATAAGCGCGGCACGCTTAATACAGATGACATGAAAAATTTGCTCGAATGCGTCCCCGAAGTCACAAAGAAAAGAATTGAGGAGGCTCGCGCGAAGGTTGAAGCCGCAAAAGTCAAAGCTCAAAAAAACGGTAAAGTTTTCAATGGTGGTTGGCTCGCACATTACGAGAAGAATGCACGGCTGCAAGGTTTAAGGGATAAAGCAATTTTGGCGGCACTTATGGCGGGCGGTCTGCGGACAATCGAAATAACGCGTTTGCGCGTTGAAGATCTCGTTCAAAATGGCGGTGTGTGTTTTCTGAACGTTTTAGGTAAAGGGCGCGATGAAGCAGAGCTTGTTAAAATTTCTCGCAAGGCTGAACGCGTGATACGTGCTTGGCTTGACGCCCGCGAAAGTGTAGACGTTGTGTCTGATGATTCGCCGCTTTTTTGCTCGCTTGCCAATAACTCCTTCGGGGAGGCTTTAACAAGCCTGTCTATATCCCGCTTGGTGAAACAATATCTGAAGGAAGCGGGATTAAAAAACAAGGAATATAAATCGCGCGATGACGGGAAAATCAAAGTCAAGCCGATTGTAGCTCACAGTCTTAGGGCGTCCCTTGCGACACAGGCGCATTTGAAAGGCGCGACGCTCGAACAGATCAAACAACAACTCCGGCACAAAAATTTAGCAACTTCGCTTTTATATATTGAAGAGGCCGAAAAGTTTGTTAATCCCTGTTCAGATTTGGTTAGCGACGCGATTTTCTGAAACGTTCACTTACGCATTTCACTTTGTGAAACACTTGGAGCAATGAAAAGTGCACGAAATACATTTCTACACCGATAAAAGCGGCTTTTCGCCCGTTTATGACTATCTGATTGCCCTTCAGAGTAAAACCGTTGACACTCCCCACATGGAGGGATTCCTAATTCAACGACCATTTTACATGGTCTCCAAAGGCGTAAATCAATCGGCCATAGCAAATTTGGAACAAGGCGTTTCATCAGCACGGCTCGATACTTTGATTCGATTGACGCGGGTACTAGATATGCAGTGCATGCTCACACCGATGACCGCCTAAAAATTTTCTTCCCTGTTCAATCGTGGCAGGGCTTTTTCATATTCGGGCGAAAATGCAAGTACAGATGTGCTATGAAAGGGGAAAATGAAATGGAAGAGGACGAACAAGTAATTGATTCCACGTCTAATGGGAAATATCTTCGCGAAATTTTAGCTAAAAAGATTACGTTTTACCGAAAATTAAAAGATATGTCACGTGCCGAATTAGGTGGGAAAATTGGCGTGACAGAAGCGTCAATCGGACAATATGAGCGGGGAGAGCGACTTCCCTCTGTTGAAATTCTTTACCAGCTTTCAAAAATTTTTAAAGTCCCCATTGACACACTAGTTGCTGATTATAATCCTACTTGGTGGGCGGATGTCCAGTTATTTGAAAAAGCTGGGTTCAGAGTAGAAAAGTCACATAAAGATTTTGTCGATATATACGCAGAACCCGCCCCGCCACAAGAATTTACCGATTACAAATCGTTTCTCCAGTTTCAAGGTTGGGAAAGAGAAATTTATTATTCATATAATGAAGAATTTGTTACATTTTTTAACGACACTGAAGAATTCCAAAACTTTGCTGATTTTTTAAGAACTATTTTTTTTAACGCACTTGGGGTTAAATATTACATTAACAAACTTTTGCTTGAATTCGCTCAAACTGGAACTATAACAGTGCCAGAATTAATTTTTCTTACTCGAAGCGATGTCGCACGTCAAAGCTTGGAAAAGAGATTGCAAAAAAAATAAAGTCGCATTGAAAATTTATGTTAGATAAATTGACACATATTGAAAATTTGTGTTAGAATACGTATGAAACGCAACGTATTCTTTTTTTATTGAAACAAAAAAAGGAGTGATAGAAAATGAAAGTGGACGGGTTGAAACTTAGGAGGGAAATAGCTCGTCGCGAGATGACTGTTGATGATTTTGCTAAGGAAGCGGGAGTATCTTCACCTGCCGTTTTTCGTGCACTGAACAACAGCAAAGCCAATACTCGGACGCTTGGTAAATTGGCCAATGCGCTCGGTTACGATGACCCGCTTGACCTTCTGCAGCCTGCCGATCGTGCAGAGGCAACCCTTTAGAGGCGTATGCTTATGCTAGTCGGCGGCATGAAAGACATTGCGACACTTTCAGCTGCCGCGCGTTGGCTTGTTAAGTCGGCGTTGCGAGAAAACTACATTGCGCCGGATAGACTCCGGCGTTTACACGATGACCTGCACGAAATATTCTGCGCTATCGACATAATTACCCGTGCAATTAGCCCCAAACCGGGGCATGAATATTATCCTGCTTAGTTAGGAGATGATTCTTGGTGAACGAACGCACTTTACTCTTCGACTTTGTAGCTTGGTTGACCGAAAATCGATTGCTCACGAAAAGGCGCGTGACGGTTGAGGACTGCGCCCAAATGGTCGACGCGTTCAAGGCTGATAAACCTTACACCTTTCAGACGCATGAAACTCATGACAAGGAGAGTATCAGCTAATGGACACGACGATTGAAGAGGCCGTCAAAATGCGTTTTCTTGACGGCAACGATTATGAGTTTAATGACGTTGCGCTGATTGACGCGCTCGAAGTTGGCATTTTGTGCCTGTCTAAATATCCTTCTGCTACTAGCCGACTGCTGCGGGCACTCGCCGACGCTTATTTTTGGAGTCACAAAGCGGAACTTAAACTTCACAGCGAAGGGAAGGTTGAAGCTAATGGCTAAACAGCCGCCGAAGCAATATATTTCAAACTCTGAAGCAGACGAAATGCGGTATCTTGCCGCATGTGCGCAAGACGCATTTGACCGTTGGTTGAAGGCGAAAAATGAACTTGACAACCTTCGCGACAAGGTACGACTCCTTGAGTGGACTGGTTACGATGCGCCGCTTGTCGCCAATGTGAAAAAACTTGATCTCAATCTCGAATACTCGATTAGTCAACTTCACATGAAAGTTCACGCCGCCGCTATGGAAGAACGCAACGCACTCCGGCGGATTAAAGAAATGCTGGTTAAGCTCGTCCCGCCGCCCGTGTATAAGGAAGAGGAAGAACAAATTGCCGCTCGCGTCGCGGCCGGCTGTTAGGAGGTCAATACATGCAAAATGTTAATTACAAAGTAGCTCAAATTAACGGCAATCCGACTGTTATGTTGCAGGGTGAAGGCACTCACAAGCAATATTTGTTTCCTTTTGAAAAGTCTTATGACGCAGACGCCGCTATTGAAATGCTTGAAGAACTCGAAGACGTTGAATCACGCGATGAAGTTATTTTTTGCGACAACTATATTTCGTGGGGAGCTATCGCCTTCGAGTTCAGCAAAGACGGTTTAGATATTGCCAAGGAACTCACTTTGAAATTCCTCGATTTGAGGTTCCCGACCGTTGAAAAGAATATCTTTGACAATTTTGATACTACTGCCGAAGCCGTGCCGTTCTGATTCAACTGTAGCCGCCTGTCGTGCCGTTTATATTTCCAGTGGCGGGCGGCTATCGGATTCTTCACGTTACCGACGCGCAGAAAATTTATTGGAGGTAAAAAAAATGCAAGGTGCAACAAACTTTAAAAATCCCAATATGATTGTTCCCATTGAGGAACGTGACTGTGAAAAGATTGTTTCAGTAAGAAAAGCTACCATTTACGATGACCCGAATTATTTAATCATTGTCGATGTTAATGCGTGGAATGATGACACTTACGACCGATTGTATCACTTCACTAACAACCATGACGCTAACAGTGCTTATGGCGTCGCTCTCAATTTTGATGAATTGGTTTTTGGCTGTGAAGACGATTTTAAAATCCTTTTCGGGGAATATAAACAGCAATGCTACCCCGATGAGGTTTACGCGCTTGAACAAAATACAAACGGGGAACTCTGCAGCCAACCGACTCTCTACACGATTATTTACAAAGAATTGGACAGTGATTCTTGCATTTCTCACTACTTTTACGACAAGGAAAATTTTTTGACCGCCCGTAAAATGCTCAATTACATTTGGAGTCTCTCGCACGAGACTGACCTTTACTGATTCAAATGCCGCTCGTCATATCGGCGGGCGGCTATCCTTTATCTCGGATAAAACCTGCCATATCGGAACTTTGTTATTCAGGGCGGGATTGACTCCCAATGACTGTGTAGAGTTTGACATCTGCCCTGATGATATGATTTTGTCGAAGCCGGATTATCTCGACGCCGCCGGGGAAGCTCTGGACTGGGCGAAAAATTTCTACGATTCGTGTTATGGACATAAGGAGTTTTGATTATGCTGAATTACGCTGAACAAGCTTTGCTTGATGAAAAAGTTATTCCCGCCTCAAGAGTTATTGACGGTGTGGAAGTGGAGAGGTTCAAAATTTCTTTCAACGACTGGTTTGTTTACGGCGTCGATGAAAGTATCTACGTTGGTTTTCCCGACGAGGTTGTTGCTCATATTGACAAATGCATGAAAACACAACCGAAGCGTAATCGGGAATTGTGGCGTTCATTCAAGAAAAATTTTCGCATTTGGCTTGATGCGCAACGTGAAAATACTCCCGACACTTCGAACGCTACCGACTTGAACACCTTCGACCGCAAATTGGGATTACAAAACAAATGACATTAGGATTTCTGCGCGGCCTTGCAAGTTTTCTCAATAACAAAAAAATTCTGCACCTCCGCGCAGATTTCCACTTAACTTTGTTATTGCTAAATACCCCCTCACGTGTTAAAATCATTCCGGTCTTTTAAATATAGCGGGAGAAGGCATTTAAATTTATGTTGACTCCCCGAAAGGAGGTTTGATTCTTCATGAATCAAAGTAATTGTAACACGGATTCTGCCCAAGTGCAAGTACTGACGCCGATTTCCGATTTAATCACCACTGCCGAAGCCGCTGCTTTGCTCGAAGTAGCTCCAAAAACGCTGGTAAATTGGCGTGCCAGAAAACTTTTCGGCGTGCCTTTCTTTACTGCCGACGTTAAACGCGGCAACACCTGGTATTACTCCCGTGAACGCGTCTTGCAGCTCAAAGACGTTTACCAAAAAGGTATCTTACAGGACATGTACCGACTCGCTAAACTTAGTGAAGATTGTACCCCTTCATATGATTTTCAGATTGGAGATTCAAGTGCGGAAATCCGTCTTTTGTGCGGAAAATCAAAAAAATTGGCACGGTACAAAAACTATCTGAACACCGAGGAAGTTTCAAAGCTTTTCCGAGTTGATGATCGCACTATTCGCCTTTGGATTCAAGTCAACGCATTATGCCCCGACGCTTACGACCATACTAACCGGTTCATGTTCAAGCCCGAAACTATCGAACGCTTTATTGCCAAGAGGAGCGGCAAGAATTCTGAAAATAACTCCCCCGTTGATTTTCAGATTGGAGATTCAAGGTATGAAGGCATAGGGTACTATTCAAAGCACCAACCAACAGTTAAAGAGCAATCGAAAGGAGAAGCCCCCCCGAAATACATTCCTATGGAGGTTCCTCAAATGAATCAACAGATTAACCAATTTCTCGAAGAAGAAAAACTCGAATTCGGACGGCTGCCCGAAGCGGATTTGGACGCTGAATATCTGCGCCTTACGAAACTCGATATTGCACGGGCGCAAGCTCACCTTGACGAATTGCCCGAAGCCGACCGCCGAGGTTTAACGCTCGACACTTATCGCCATTTCGGTTGCGGTTATATTCCCGACTGGACTAATACCAAAAATCGCGCCGAATTCATTTGCGGCAAGCGTCGCGACAAGAACGGCAACCAGAAACGCCTGCCGCCGCCTTCAGCTCGTATCATTGTCCCGACTCCGAGGGGCGATCACTTCAACGCCGTTGCTACTCCTTCCCAACGCCAAAAAGACCGCGTCGCACTCAATGACAGATTAGCGGCGGGGAAAATTACCGGTGAAGAATATCGCGACCAACACGATAACGGCCTGCACAGGCACTGGAAACAGCATGCCGGGAGCAAGAATGAATTGTTTTGCGACCCTTCCGCACTTGATGCCGACCCTATTGTTATTGTTGAAAGCGAAATCGACGCCATGAGCATTTGGCAAGATTCTGAAGGCAAAACTGCCGCTGCTGCCGTTTTGGGTTGCAATAGTTGGGAACATACAATCCCGCCCGCACTCCCGAAACTCACGGGCAAGCGAATATTGGTTTTGTTAGACGGCGATGATGCCGGCGTTAAAGCCGCTAAGAAATTGACCAATTACTTGCTTGATAACGGCTGTATTGCTGTTTCTAGAACGCTACTTAGCTCGTTCAGCGAAGGCGTAGAACGTCGCGAAGCCCGCCACAAATTTGGTAACACTAAAATGGATTGCAATTCAATGTTGACGGGCGGCGGTGACTTAAGCCTTCATATCAGCTCAATTATTCGCAAAGCTTACGTTGATTTTGCCGTTGCAGAACGCGAAGTTGAAAAGCGGCAGGAGGCGCGGCAGAAACAAGCCGAAGCTAAAGCGGCACAGGCTGATACCGATACCGGCTGCGCGCCCGCCTTCAATTTTACCGATAACGTCAATGCCGACGAGATTAAATTGATTCTTAAAGATTTCGTGCACGCGAAAGACCTCACTCGCAATGACTGGCGCGCCGTTGGAATGATTCTGCATAACTCCGGCTTTTCGCTTGACGACTGGAAAAATTGGAGCAAAATCGACGACCCGCGCTATGATGAAAGCGTTTGTGATTCAGAGTGGGCAGGATTTAAATCTGCCGAGGAGTTAGGTGACAAAACCCCTGTAACTGTCCGTACTCTGTTCATGCTCGCGAAAGAAAACGGCTATAAACCGAAATGTAGTTTTGTCGGCACTAAAAGTAAAATTTCTACTTGCCCCGTTGACCTTAGGTTACCGGGCAATTTTAGTTTCAGCTTAACCGGAATTACTATGGACGTCCCGCCAAAAAAAGACGGCGACCCGCCTAAACAAATTCGCGTTGCCAATACTCCTATCGTCCCTGTGAAAATCTATTGTGAACCGACCAAAGACAGTGACGAATACGAAATTGCTATCCTCTCACGCCGACGTTGGCGCAAAATTATCGTTCCTGCTCGTACTCTGTTCGACGCAAAAGCTTTAAATTCGTTGTGCGATGCCGGCGCAATTATCACCGACTATAAAGCACTCTCGCGTTATTTTGCAGAGATTATCGCGCTCAATCCCGACTTGAAGGAGATAAAAGCTTACAACCGCACCGGCTGGATTGATGATGATGAATGGAAAGAATTTGCTTTCCCTGCCGACAATGCCGATTTTATCTGCCGGCGTGCAGGTTACGATTACGACCGCATTTTTAAGCCTAAGGGCGACCCCGACGCTTGGAAACTAAAGCTCGTCGAAGTCACGGAACAAGGCGGCCCCTTTGCACGTATCACAATCGGAATTGCGGCGGCGTCTATCTTGGTTCGACCGCTTGGCTTGCCTAATCTGCAACTTCACATTTGTGGCAAGCGTTCAATCGGCAAAACCCCCTTGCTCAAATTCGCCGTAAGTATTTATGGCGACCCCGCGCCGGACGGCTTAACTCGTACCCTTGCTGCCACTTTAAAAAATCGGCTCGAACTTGCTACTGCCTTTCGCGATATGCCGCTATTGCTCGACGAGTTGGAGAGCATTTCAAAGGCAGAAGCTGATAACTTGCCGCAATCTATCTACCAATATTCGCTTGGTGTTGCCAATCAAGCTCAAAAACGCGACGGCACCGCACGTGTCGTTAATAAATTTTCGGGAGTCCGCTTGACTTCGGGCGAAAGGCCTATCCTTAAGCAGCAAGACAAAGCAGGCGCGTACAAACGCGTTTTGACGTTGCGCCCTGATACTCTGCTGGAAGATTCTTTTGCAAGTGACCTTCATAACTTCACCGACCGCAACCACGGATTATTTGCTACCGAATGGATCCGCTATGTTATACGCAGTAACCGGTCTGTGATTGAAGGACATTTCAAGTCGATATACGAGAAATTAAAAACTTTAAAGCCGACTGCCGACACGACGCAGCTTAAGACTTGCGCCGCCGCCTTTGCAGCATATCACCATTTCTGCCACTGCACGCACATTAGGCGATTCGACACCGACGAGGAAGCTATCAATGCTGAACTCGATATGGACTTGAAAGTTGCCGCTATGCAACTCATGTCCGACGATCAAGTTGATGACGCGAGACGCGCATTGAGCATGCTGAAAGATTTCTTCGGTGGACACTCACGCTACTTTTATAACGATGTTGCCGCTGTCGTTCCTTCGCCGCCGCCGCCTGAACACTACGGCAAGCGATTTAAGACGGGCGAAGTTGCCTTTTATCGCACTGCTTTAACAAAAATTCTCGAAAAAGAACTTGGTTTTGCAAGTGCAGACAAGCTGTTCGATGAGTGGGCTGATATGGGGGTTCTTCGCTGTGATATTGGAAGAAATACTTGCGCTACACGAATCAATAGTTCGTGGGTTAGAGCGATTCGCTTTAAGCCGGATATCTTACTTGATTCTTCCGAGGATGAAGGGCACTCTCTGGGAGGCACATATAACGAATTTTAAATAGAAAATCAATGTTGCCACACAAAATTTTACTGGCAACACTAGTGGAAACATAAAAGACACTCTAAAGAGTGTGAAAAAGTGTTGATACAACTATGTTTGTATCAATCTCAAACAACAATGTTTCCACTGTTGCCAGTGTTGCCACCTATTTTCGCCGTCTACAGCAAAAAATTTTTTAGTTCAAAAGTTCCGCGTCGTGACGCGGATTTTTTGTGCGATTTTGGCGACGAAAAAAAAACGCCGCGGCGAACGCCTGACGAGTGGCAACAATTCAAATTTATTCGTGAGAGAAAAATCAGATTCAAAATAGGTGTTTTTGGTATCAGCAAAAAAGGTGTAAAATTTTTAGATTTTCCTGTTGCCACTCTGTTGCCAGTAAAGTGACTGAATTTTCTAACTATTTATTTTGAAAAAAAAGTTTCGCGTTCTGACGCGAAAAAAATTAACGCAAAAAATTTTTTTTACTAAAGGGTTAAAAACAAGTGGCAACAGTGGCAACAGTGGCAACAATGGCGTCCTGACGCGGGGAAAAGTGTTGCCACTCTGGAAACACTAGTGGCAACACCTATCAAGGAAGCAAAATTAAAAATAGGTGTTTTTTGGTACAGATTTTTCACCGTTCAAGGGAGAAAATCCCAACGTCGGGAGTGAAACGACCCCCTTTGAAAGGGGCTCATTGAGATGAGTAATTTTCGGATTTGGAATCACAAAACCTCGGCGGCAGAGATTGTTCCCGACAAATACAAAAGGGTATCGCAAATCGCGATAGCGGTCGGGGCTTGTTCCCGATGAGGTGCTTAGCAGGCACCCCAGTTCAACCGGGGGCATGTCCAAAGGTAACCTGACTGAACGAATCGTTCACCCCCTCGGCGGCAAGGTTCGTAGCATAAAAAAGACTTCCACAGTGGAAGTCATGAGTTGTCAACAAATATGGTCGAAGTCTAATCTTGTTCAACCGAGACGGCGGCAGTGGCCTTGTCAACTTCAACGCCGCCCGCCTTCCGCAATGCCTCTAATACAGCAAGCGTATGATTCTGAACACACTCGAAAAATTCTTTATCACGCACCTCTTGTGACTTAGGGCGCGGGCTATCAGATAAGCCAAGTAGATAATCAGTTGTCACGTTATAAGCCGTAGCGAGTTTAGCTATATCGTCGGCACGGGGGATATATTTTCCTGTTTCGTACCTCGAATAAGCTTGCGGCAATATGCTAAGCGTTTCTGCTACTTCTTTTTGTGAAAGCTGAAGTTCAGCCCTAAATCTTTTCAAACTCTCGGCAATCGTCCCGCCGGCAATATTTATTTTTTTGGGGGGAGTTGTCGGTTTAGGTTTACTTGAGAAAGTCCCTTCGCCGCCGGCAGATCGATTGTAGCCGTTGGGAACACGACAGTTCAGAGCCTTAACCCAAAACATTTCTTGCTGCTGCGCGGTGTCGGGAGTCGTGCACTCCTCAATAACCTCAATGGTGAAGTTTTCAATGCCACAATCGCGGATAGCTTGACCGAGTGGGGAATCAGCTTTGCTATGTTGGAGAAAACGTTTTTCAATGGGTTGACGTGTCTGGCCGACGTAGATTTTGCCATTGAGCCGATTAGTGATTTTGTAAATGTGGTACATGGTGGCCTCCAATTAGTCGACGAGTTCAAGTTTAGGTTTGAAACCAAGAATTTGCCCCAACCGTTTTAATTCTTCCCAACTAAGAGTACCTTTATTGATTTTGCGTGAGAAACTTTGTTGAATGAATTTTGTCCCGAATCGGCGGTTATATTCTTCACCGAGTTTTTTCATAGTGAAACCGCGATAATCAGCAGCAGCTTTTATTTGCTCGGCAAGTGGACGATCTTCCATTTCGAAAACCATTCTAATCGCCTCCTTTTAATGTCATTGTACAACGCTACTGTGTATCTTGTCAACAAAAAATGTTTAAAATCTTTCAAAATTTGTAGAGAAAACTATTGACAGTTAAGCTGATATAGTTTAAAATACAACACGAAAAGTAGTTAAGACAGTAAGTTAAGTTAAAGGAAAGATTAAGGAGGAACTGAAAAATGAAAAAGGCAATCGAAGTAAAAACCACCAAGACGGGGCGCAAGAGCTATTATGTGGACGGCAAGCGTGTCAGTCGTGACAAGGCAATCGAAATTGCCGCCGAACAGCGCGAAGGCAACCTTTTTACCGTAATGGCAGAACGCAGATTTGAACTCGCGGACGGCACGGTTGAAATCAGAGTAAACGAAGCCGAATGCAAGAAGCTTGAAACTCGTATTGGTCGCTACATGTATGAGCGTGATATTGAAGTCAACGGCGAATTCATCATCAAGGTTTACAGCGATGACGACGCCCGCGCAATCGTCGACAGAATCACGGAAGCATACCTCGCCGGCTATTCCGGTTGCAAAATCAACGTCGACGGCACGTTCACGGTAATTGAATCCGAAGCCAACCCCGCCGATTATGCGATTACCAACGCAGCATTCCGCGAAGCCGTTACCGGCGAAGTGAAAGCGGCATATGCTGCTAAACTCGCAACCGAACGCGAAGAAATCATGAGCACCCCGCTCACCACTCCCGAAGCGTTGGACGCGGCTGTTGAGGCCGAAACCGAATCGGAGCTTGCCGAAATCCAAAGAGACCTCGCCGAGCCGATTACCGAAGCGACTATAACACCGACCTTGGACGACTTGAAGAAAAATAGCCGACTTTACGCCGTAAGCGGTAAAGCACTCGCCGCACTTGCATTTGGAATCAACGCTCCGATTGATTGTGATGATGAGACCGCTGACCAATACGAGCAAGCTTTCCAAGCCGTTAAAACCGCTCGCGATAAGTTCAACGAGAGCCGTAAAAACTTTATAAAGCAATACGACCAAACGGAAGCAAATATCAAAGCCCGTGCGAAGAAACGCTTGAGCAAAGTCAGCACACAAGTTTTGGATATGCTCCAAAACATTCCGACTGCCGCCGCTATCGCCTTGAAATTTATGCCTTCTACACCCCGCAATTTCACCTTCGACACTGAAAGATTCGGGCTGGACAGTTACACAGCTGAAAACAAAGTCGTGAAAATTGGCGAAGACACCATAGAATACGACGCTAACGGGAAAATTGAATGGGTAGTTTCGGACAAATACGGCGCATTGCTCCAATTCCTGCCGAGCGGCGAAATTGCATACTTCACAAAGCCGTTGCGCGATGATGGGAAGAGCTTTTACAACGAACTTGACCGCTGGTGTGTCAATGACTTTTTCCTCAACCTTGCCGAGCGCGGCGCGTGCATAATTGGAGACCCTAAGCCGACCGATGACTTTGCAAGCAAGCTGGCGGAATTAGAATCAAAGGAGGCGGAGGCTAGAGCGGCAGTAGAAAAAGCGAAAGTTGCATTGCTGGCGGCGCAAAACGTAAGAGATGAAGCTGAAGCCGAATATCGCAAGGCACGGAAAGAAATTTCCCGACTGCTTAACATGACGGCGAGCAAACTCACTGAAAAGATATGGGAACTGTCGCTGGACGCGATGACGCTCAACAATCAAGACGGCAAGTCGTTCAAAGCTCAACACGGCGGGACAGTCACGCCCCATATCGAACACACTTTCAAAATCTCCAACGGCTGGAAAGTCTGCGGCTATTACGACACCCCCGCTCAAGTTACCTGCGTGATAGAAATGCTCACGGCGGCAGTCAATACGGGCAAGACTGAATTCACCTTCCCGACGATTGACGAATTGAATCAAGCTAACTTCACTGCCGACAGCTTAAAGGAGGTGACAGTATGAAGAAAAAGTATCGCGGAATCGACAGGTTGACGGGCAAACCCGTTGTCGGAGAGTATCGGCTGCTGTTCGACAAAATCCCGATGATTGAAGTGGCAGCAGGTTTGGTGGAAGTTATCCCCGACAGCATTGAGGAAATAACGCCGACTAGCAAAAAGCCCGTTATCCAAAGCTTGTTTGAGGAGATGACATAAATGAAAGGCGCATATGATGACCTTTCGCAGGAAATGTGGAATAGCGCAGATGACAACATGCCGCAAGATTATCTTGAAAGCGTGTTAGCGCAGATAATCCTGCCGAAAAGACCGTTGCCGAAAACCGACAGCGACCTTGACAGCGACGAAAGATTTATTGCGAAGTGTCTTCGCCGAAAAGCGAACACGCGATTTGTCGGACAAGCGTTGAAGGATATGCCGCGAAACGGGCAACCTAGTTTCGACGCCCCGCTCGTCGATTGGTATCACGAATACCGCTACCGCAATCTTCACCCGCTCTGGTATACAAACGAATACCGCTACACCGATGACGGTACCTTGATTCATAGGAGGCAATGATATGACGATTCAAAGAAAAATTTGCTCCGACAAAAGCGCATTTATAGTGGTTTACGATAACGAAGGCGAGCCGCTTGCTACTGCAAGTTTTATAAATTCCCTTGACGCCAAATTCGCAATGCGCTTGATTCGCGACGTAATTACCGAATGCGGACACCCCGCTCCGAAAATCCTTCCCGACAAAACGGCATAAAATAAAAGAGAGGAAAAACCAACATGAAAAAAGCAATCGAACATTTGGAAGCGGCTTTGAAAATTTTGAAGCCGAAACGCGACGCGGCTAAAGAGAAATATGACAGTATCGAGAGGCGACGCGGCCGTCACGACAACAACCATCCGATGTGGCACGAGTTTGTTGTTTATCACAATATGTGCGCGAATATAATCGAGGCACTGGACTTCGCGGATAAGCGTCCGGACTTACAGGACGTTGACGCATAAAAAAATTACCGCCCGAAGGCGGCGAGTGATACAATTCCGAACTCTAAAACTAAATGAAA
>JAFQZB010000385.1 GCA_017406175.1 Selenomonadaceae bacterium
AGACGGCGAAACTCCCAACAAAAAAATTTCCAGCGTCGCTCTTGCTATAACTAAAATCGAGCGGCGTTGGTCCGGCAAAAAAATCAAAGAAATTCTTCACGTCGAAGTCAGCTGTGCAAATGAACAAGGGACGGTTGCAAAAACAATTAAAGTTCTGGCAAGCGATTTCAAGAAAATATTCGAGGTAATTCGGCGGGAACTTCCTGCGGCATACACCTCATTGGGAGATTTCGACGCGAAGGAAGAATATTTGACGAAAATTTATCACCGCGATGCAGAAAAAGCAGAAGTTTAATATCATTCCGACCTTGGCGGTTGGGTGGAATTTGAAGGAATTACGCCACAATTTTACGTTGGCGAGGATAGATTTTATGCCGAAATGAAAATTGCCCTTCCGAATGTTGCTTATGCAAACCGTCACGAAATTTTCATCGATGGTTTCAGCTTCAGGAAAATCGGGCACGAGAATGACGTAATTGAAATTTTATGGATCGTCGCGCACATCGCGTTGTCGCTGTTTTGGCTAAGGAAATTCGGCATAGATTTCCGTAGCGTAGTCTTCGTTAAGGGCAAATCGAACCTTTTTAAGACAACAGTGGTGTCGCTCGTTGCAAACATCTTCGCCAAAAATCGCCGAAAAGCAAATATCCGCCTGTCTTCGACGAAAGCCTACACGCAAGAATTTGTAACCAAAATGCGCGACAATATTGCTCTCCTCGACGATTTTTCTAACACCGCTGGAGCAAATAACGCCTTAGCCCGCGAGAATGCCGAAACCGCAATTCGGGCTGTCGGTGACGGTATGTTTTCCGGTAAGATGAACGTCAGCGATTTATCGGAAGGTCGCGTAGACGATGTACAAAGTGTAGTTGTTATCACAGGTGAGGACGAGCTCAGCTTGAGTGAATCTAGTTTGTACCGATTGATTGTCTTGTCTATAGTCGAAGGAACTTTTGACAAAAAGATTCTGGCGAGGTATCGAGATAATCAAAATATTTTTCAGCGTTATTTCGCCCTTTTCGTGCAATTCTTGACGGAATGCGGCTTTGGCGCAGTCAGCGAGTGTGCTTTGCATTTTGTTCAGTATCGCGAAATTTATTCTGAGAAATTATCCGTTCCGCGATTTATTGATGCCGCCGCCGCGCTGGCTGTTGAGATTGATTTAATCGTCGCGTTCGGCAGGTATTGCGGCATGAATGAGGCAGAAATGGCAATTTATCGTCAACACGCCCTAAATTCTGTCGAGGAAATCATGCAGCAAAATTTCAAATCAGCCAAAGAATCATTGCCCGATTTGCGATTCCTTCACGCGATTATGCAAAGTATCGGCACGGGAAAATATAATAGTCTTGCAGCAAGCGAGGCAGAGTACGTTGCCGATTCAGCAAGTTTTATCGGTTTTCGCGAAGATTCAAGCGGAACTATTTGGCTACGATTTGACGACGCTTATAACCTCGTCGAAAAATTTTATCAACGCCAAAATGAGCAATTCCTAACAACGGCAAAGACTATCAAAGAAATTTTGCTTCGCAAGGGGCTTTCTGACGGTAAACTTATGCCTGAGGGGCAAGGCGGCAGCGAATACTTGCGAAAATCCAAGAAGCCGCCTCGCAAATGGTTTCTCGTTCTCAAAATGGACGCTGTAGAAAAATTTTTGGACGAAAACAAGGAGGATATTTAAATGGATATTCAGCTAAATCTCATGCAACAAATGCCGACGCGATCTTTTTGCGTAAATCATCTCGGCGGGTTCACTTTGTTGGGCAATACCGAGTCATTGAATTAGACAATCGCAAATAACAGCAACGTTCAGGTTGTCGAAGAGCCAAGTTTAGACCGTGCTTACGTACGAGGATGTGACCAATACGTTCGAGATGAATGGGCACGAAATCCCTACCAACAACCGCTTTTGCCGCGTTTTGAAGATGTATTTCGGGCACCTTATTACGCTCCCGGATTCGTCGCGCAGATTCCTTCGATCAGATTTTTCGCAACTGTTCATCGTGACTACGTCGGAATTTACGATAACGTGCAAAGTGCCGTCGAATTTATCGATTATTTCGCGCCAAGCGGTCTCAAAGAATTTTCTACAGTATATGACGCCAAACTGTGGCTTAACGAACGCTTTATACTTCCCATGCTCGCGATGTCTGCTTACGTCACGGATCCAATCGAATACATAAAAAACTTACCTTTGAATAGTGCCGTGCCCGTTCGTTATCGTCAGTGGTGGCAACAACATCTGCCTTCCGTCAATAATCTGCCGTTTGTTCAACCGCAATTTTTGTTACCACCTAAGGAGGACTGATTATTTTGAAAAAATTTTACTCCGTTAAAGAGGTCGCCGCAATTCTCGGCGTCAGTAAGTCTCTGATTTATGCCGCTGTTCAAAAATGCAAGATCCCTCATCGGCGCATTATGGGACGCATCTTAATTCCCGCGAGCTTCGTTGACGACAAATAATAATTAAACTTTCCGTTTTGGGCGGGAGCATATGCGCTCCCGTCCATTTTTAATCAAAGGAGAAAAAATCATGGGCAAAAGGAATTCAGGCGAGGGCGGATTTTTCCACGATGTTAAATTTGGATTTATCAGCTCCGTTATACTGACGCCGAAGGAAATCACAAGCGTAAAAAATTCGCTGCAAAGACAAAGCGCGAGGCTATGCAAAAAGGCAAGGATTTTATTGAAACTCTCAATCAAACGGCGAGCGACGAGAAATTAACCGTCGGAAATTGGATTGTGAATTGGTTACAAAATTATGCCAAACCGAATGTCAGACCGCGAACTTATGAAAAGTACTCCGGTTGCTTGAAGGCTTATATTCTGCCACGCTATGAAAATGTTCTGCTCGGTGATTTGAATGCGGCAGATTTACAAAAACATTTCAATCACCTGTTAGAATCCTGACGAGCGGACGGCACAGGTTTATCAACTTCGACGGTCAGAGGAACTCGACGTTATCTCAGTATATGCATTGATGACGCCGTTAAATCGGGATTCGTGTCGTCAAATGTCGTTCGTCTTACGAAGGCTCCGAAGTTGTCAAAAAAAGAAATTGCGATCTTATCGAAATCGGAAATTGCTCGCCTTATTGAAGCGGCTAAAGAAATCGACCATTCTTTCATGAGCGTTGTCATGCCGGAAATTATTTCCTTAACCGTGCACACGGGTATGAGGCAAGGAGAAGTATTCGGGCTTAAGTGGGAAGATGTTGACTTTGAAAAATCCTGTTTGTTTATTCGTCGTTCATTGGCTCACATCATAGGCAAGGGTGCAGTTTTTCAATCTCCCAAGACCAAGAACAGTATTAGGCGGGTATTGCTCATGCCGGAAGACGTTGAAAATTTGCGCGCGTATAAAGAATGGCAGAAAAATTATTCATATGACTTAGGCGATTTATTCGCGGGG
>JAFQZB010000386.1 GCA_017406175.1 Selenomonadaceae bacterium
GGCGTGTTAGAAGTGGTTAGGCGTGTTAGAAGTGGTTAGGCGTGTTAGAAGTGGTTAGGCGTGTTAGAAGTGGTTAGGCGTGTTAGAAGTGGTTAGGCGTGTTAGAAGTGGTTAGGCGTGTTAGAAGTGGTAGGCGTGTTAGAAGTGGTAGGCGTGTTAGGAAACGATCTTCTCGCTGTATCGATTTTTGTGGGGAATGTTCACTTCTGCATTTCACTTTGTGAAATGCCCAATCGACTAAAAATTTGTTGCTCATAGGTGTTCGCTGAACTATGATAAAGTCTAAAGGTGACTGTATTTTTAGTTGGTCTTGACGTATTATTCTTTTCATTGTACTATTCGATATAACATATAATTTAGGGTGACAAGAATGGAAAAATACGAGATAGAAATGTATGAGAAAGAAGATGGCAGTTGTCCTGTAGCAGAATTCCTAGACGAACTGGAGCCGAAAATGTGGGCAAAGGTCACGAGAAATATCGACGTTCTTTCGGAGCACAATCTTAATTTGCGAGAACCGCTAGTTAAGCCGGTAGAAAACGGAATATTCGAGCTGAGAACACAGTCTGGGAACAATATTGCTCGTGTGTTTTACTTTTTCTTTGTGGGCAAGAAAATAATTTTGACGAACGGATTTATCAAGAAAACGCAAAAAACACCACGTAAATATATTGAACTAGCTCTTGCATACAAAGCTGATTACATCCAACGAGGTGAGAAAAATGAAATGGGAAGATTACAAACAGAAGAAGTTAGAGAACCCTGAATTTAAAAAGGCGTACGAGGAGTTGGAAGTCGAATACGCTATTATGGATGAAATGTTGAGGTTGAGGGTAGAAACCGGGATGTCGCAAAGTCAGTTGAGTGCAAAAACTGGCATTACGCAACCTGACATTAGTAAACTGGAAAACGGCAAAGCTAATCCTTCGATTTCTACTCTAAAAAAAGTGGCTAGAGCATTTGGTAAGAAATTGCGTGTTCAATTCGTGTAGTCGGTTTGCAAATTTTTATCGGGAATTTATCGCGTTGTGATGCGAGATTTTTGCACTTATCCGCAGGATAAGTGATAAGTGAACATTGGCTAACTTTTGGAGTGCTACGCTGGAGATTTCCGCCCGACCTTATAACTCACGGATAATTTTTTTGCGAATGATTTCGTCTTTATCAAACTCGCTCATCAGCTCCCAGTCCTTTTTCAAAAGGACTTTACTTTAGAGCGTCGAATTGCTTTGCAAAAGCTTTATGATACGGAGGACAAGTTATAGAACAGCTCCATAAACGCGAAAAGCCCTGTAGCGTTTCTGACGCGCTACAGAGCCTGCTGGTGAATGTCGTTAGCATTCTCTACCAGAGAGTCGAAAAACCTCAGTGAGTGCCCTTACACCCACTCAGAAGGGACTTAATCGCTTGAATCAACCTTTGTGAGTGTCGTTTTTTCGTTGTACGCTCGATAAAAAGCAGAATGCCATCTCACATTAGTCAAAGCCGATTATAAGTCAAGGAAATTTTTCCTGCAAGACTTCTGACAGAAAATCACAAGACGGCACTCACCGGCATGAGTGTCGTTTTTTCATTGTGCGCCCGATAGAGGGCAGAAAGGATAATATCATGAACACAAACACTATTGACAAGCAAAGCCGCATTGAAATGGCACTGAGATTTCTCAATCTGCTTTTCGGAGCAGTCAGCGCAGTCGTAGAACGCATATTCGGATATCTGTGGACGAAACAGGACAAGGCAACTTATCCCTTCGCTGTATCAAGTGCTACTGAGCGCGAGGCTATGGCTAGGAAGGCGATAGAACTCTCTGACGCGGGCAAGGACGTTTATTTCGGCGTTAATCTGATGAATGATCCACCGGCACAAAATGCACGCGTTAAAAACGAATTTGTGACCCTACAGACGGCAACAGTCGCTGATATTGATATTCTTGGCGGAACACATACTGACCCAAATAAATATCCTGCCAATGTTGAAATGGCAAAAGGATTTCTGCCCTTCCCTGTGTCGATGTTAGTTTACAGTGGGCAAGGTCTGCACCCGTATTGCCTTTATGCTAAGCCGATAACTATCACGGCTGAAAATCGCTCAGAGGTCACCAAACGCAACAAAAAATTTATCGACACAATTAGAAGCCGTGCCGGAAAATATGTAAAGGCAGTGGACAGCGTACACGATTTGCCGCGTGTATTGCGCATGCCTGGTACTTACAACTACAAAGGTGGCAAAGAAAATGCGCCCTTGTGTCGGCTAATTGAAGTTTCTGACGTGCGTTTCACTCCAGAAAGCCTTGACGCTCAACTTAATGAACTCCAGCCCGCAAAAAAATCGACACAGAAGAAAAGCAAGCAAAGTAGTTCTTCTTCTGTGTATCAAAACGTAGACGACCGCGACCGTGCTTTAAATATGCTCGCCACAATACCGGTCGCCGACCTTAGTCGCGATGAGTGGTTGCATGTCGGAATGGCACTCAAGAACAACGATAACACTGTTTCAGACTGGGGACAATGGAGTCGTGCTGATGAACGCTTCAAAGAGGGCGAGTGCGAAAAACTCTGGCAAGGCTTCAATGGTACCGGCTTAACTATCGCAACTATCCATGACATCGCAAAACGTTACGGCTATCAAGAGCCGAGCAAGCCTAACCACTCTAACCATTCTAACCACTCTGACGAAACAGGAAGTGAAACTGTGGTTAGGACACGCGACCGCATTACCGACTGTCCCGTTAATTTGATTCTGCCTGAAAATTTTATCTGGACACGGAAAGGTATTACTCAGCTCGTTCCTTCAAAAAAGAAAGACCGTGATTTTGATTATTTTCCAGTTACCGCTACTCCAATCATCATCACCAGAGAATTTTGCGAGCCAATTAAACATCGAACTGAATACGAAATTGCCATGCTCTTACGTGGAAAATGGATTCGTACTGAAGTTGACGGCAAAACTTTGACCGAAGCGCGACTTCTAGCTGAGCTTGGTAATTATGGTGCAATCATAAACGAGGTCGGACGCTTGAAGAAATTCTTTGACGCCTTGCGCGCTTGCAATCCCGACCTTCCGCAAGTAGCGGTGTACAAACAAACAGGGTGGACATCTGACGACTTTAAAGATTTCGCCTATCCTTCAGTTACA
>JAFQZB010000387.1 GCA_017406175.1 Selenomonadaceae bacterium
CAATCTCGACCGAGCTACGCGACTGCGAATCGTTCCAATTCAAGTCTTTTCCCGTGTAAGGCGTTGCGGGTTTAATTTCGTAAGTGTCAGCCCCGACGACCTCCGCCAAAGTGTTAGCAAGCCTGCGCGTAGAACCGCTTGCCGAGAAGAATGCTACCAAAGTTTTACTCATTTTAATACCTCCAAATTTTTTTGTCCGAAGTCGAGTTGAACCTCATCGCGGGCGGCTTGTCCCGTATCGTAACGAAACCCCGCCTCCGTGACTGGTTGCTTATGGTTGTTGCCAATAATTGGCGGTCGATTCAAGACCTCTAAAATGTCATCGAGTTTCGCGCCGTCCTCAAACATTTAAATCCCCTCCAGAAATAAAACACTAGCTAGGACGAAGCTTGTGACCGGCCGTCATGGACGACGGCCGCGCCGCGTTTGAAACATGGATGTTTCATAGCGGCGTCTACGCCCCTGCGAGGCGAATTTCTTTGCTACTTTCTTTCTTCGCTGAAAGAAAGTAGATTCAATAGCCGAAGACCTGCTTAGCTTTAGTCATGTTCTCGCGAATGGCGACGCCGAATGGGCAACGAGTTTCACAAACGCCGCATTGAATGCACTCGCCCGCATGATGACTCAACGCCGCGTAATGTTCGCGGACAGTCTCCGGCACAGACGCTTGAGCCTCCGTCAAGTGCAAAAACTTCGTGACGTAAGCAATATCAATTTTCTTGACGCACGGCGCACAGTGACTGCAGTAAACGCAATGCCCTTGCCAAGAAATTTTCGGGAAGCTCGCAAAGGTCAGGGCGTAATCCTTCTCCGCGTCGGTTGCGTCCTCGTAGGCAATGCTCTGCTTAAGCTGTTCAACCGAATGTGCGCCCGCTAAGACAACCGCCACGCCTGGACGACTTAACGCGTAGTGAATGCACTGGTTAGGAGTCAAAGCCACGCCCGCCGGAGAAAGTTTAGCGTCCAACAAATCGCCGCCGCCAAAACATTTCATGACGGTCACGCCCACGCCTAACCTTTGGCACGTCTCGTAAAGCCGCTGACGGTCGGGATTCATGTTCGTTAGGTGCTCGGCGTAATTTTTCTCGTTCCAAAGCTCCTCGACATCTTCGGACGCCGGCATCAAATCATAGCAGGGATTGACGCTGAACATCAAAACTTCAATGGCTCCGCTCTCGACAGCCTTAAGCGCGACTTGCGGATTGTGACTGCTCAAGCCAATGTGATGAATCTTGCCCGTCACTTTCAGCTCGCGTGCGTAATCCAAAATGCCGCCCGTCTCAATCCGTCGCCAATCGTCTAGCGCGTCGCAGTAATGAATCATGCCTACATCAATGTAATCCGTCTGCAACTGCTCCAAAGACTCTTCAAAGCCCGCCACGACCTCGGCAAGCTTGCGCGTGCGCTTATACTGTCCGCCCTTCCACACCGAACAGATATGAGATTGCGCGATAAACTTTTCCCGCCGCCCGCGAAGAGCCTCGCCGACTGCTTTGCGAACATTCGGATTAGACGTGTACAAGTCAAAGTAATTCACGCCCGCCGCCTCCGCCACGTCGAAAGTTTCTTAGTCATCTTGCAATCGTCCTCGGCGAAGCCCTCGCAGCCCATGCCGATTTCGCTGACCTTCAAGCCCGTCTTGCCCAGCTCTCGATAAATCATGTCGTTCACTCTCCTTTAACATACGCAAAAAAATTAGACAGGAAGAAAATTTTTCCTGCCTTTAGTTATCTCTAAGCCCTACGCAAAATTTTTTAACGCGGGCGGCTCTAGCTTTTTATCGACAATCAGCCGCTCAATAGCCTCTATGACCATGCGCGGCGAAATTTTTTTCTGGCATTCCAATTCACGCGCCGTGCCGTTGTGATAAGGGCAAGGCGTCTTGTCCATGAAGTTGACGCGCACATCATTAAAGCAACCGCCGCAGACGAGCCGATTGACGACGCGATAGGGAGTGTGAAACTCATTCCAATCCTTACTGAACCCGCAAATCATCACGACTGGACAATCAACCGCCTCCGCCAACCACGCAAGCCCGCTACTCAGACCGATAAAAAATTCCGCGTGATAAAGCATGTTCGCTCGCTCCAAAATCGAAATGTCGCCTGTGAAGTTCTCCGCGCCGTTCGGCTTGCGAATAGTAATGCCGTCGCCCGTCTCCCTTGCGCGGCGGTCAATGCACAGCACTCGATAGCCGAGCCGCTTCAAGTAATCAACTACAACAGCCCAGCCGTCAGGATACAGCCAGCCTTTACGCGTCAAGGACGCCTGCACGCCGATACAAACATACGGCTCACGAATGACACGCGGCGCAGTCGGCTTGAAGGTTGCCTTCCCGTTCAGAGTGTCAAGCCCCAAAACCAGTTGCGCCATTAGCTTAAGCGGCGTGGTCTTGTGGTCGGCAGGGCAAAACGGAACGTTACTTGTGTACATCGAAAGGAAGTAAGTCGCGTAGTTGTCAAAGTCAATCGCGTTGACTTGCCGAATCGCCGGATAAAGCCTCGCCACGAAGTCGCGCAGATATTTCGGCAAGAAAATCGACAGCTCGCAACGATTACGACTCTCGAACGCCGCGATTGACGGAAGGAAAGCTAAGCTGTCGCCCAAACCGCAACGACTATCAACAATCAAAAGCACGGGTTGCCCTTCAAGGTCGAGCGTATGAGAAAAAACTTTCTCGCCGTCACGCCTAATATCAATCTGCCAACGGATAAAATATTTCTCGACGGAGATGAGCCGCGTATCTGACAAAGTTTGCTTGAAAAAAATTTGTCCGCTATCGGCGTCGCTAATCGTGACGTGGAAATTTCCTTCGGGCACGTCGAGCCGCAGACCAAAATTAAAATCCAATCGCAAGCCCTCAATGCCAGTCTCGCCGCAAATCGGAGCCTTCAAAGCTTCTTCACATTGCGGAAAGAAAATCATCATATCGTGCAAAAATTTTTGGATGGCAGGCGCATTCGTCAGGGCGGGGAAGGTCGGATCAAAGCCTGGCGTATTGTCCAGTTCCCGCGTATCAATCAAACCTTTAAGGTAGTCGCGAATGTCCCGTGCACAAAAAAATAATTCTCTCAACCAAAACACCTGCCCTTAGGGGACGTTGATAAGTTTATGCGTCTGCGGAATGACCCGGACGTTTTTTATCTTGCTTAGGGCGGCGGCTTGGAACAATAAAATTTTCTCCGCCGAGATTGCGCGAACATTGCCGACGGGGGTCACGGGCTGAAGGATTAGCAAAATGTTTTCGTCGACGCCCGCAACCAGCTCCACCGCCGATAAGAATTCCTCAAGCGTCGTCTCGTCCGTCACCACGATTTTAACGTATAAGTCCTTAACCTTAGCAACACGCAGAAATTTTTCGTGCAGGCTTAGGAGATTCTGCCCAAGCTTTATGTCCATGCTGATAACGTCGACTGCGTCCAGTGCCCTTGCCAACTCGTCGGGGAGCGTCCCATTTGTCTCCAATAAAATTTTCACGCCGAGACTTTTCACCGCGCCCGCCACGTCTCGAACGAATTGCCAATGCAGAAGAGGTTAGCCGCCCGTGAAACTGATTGCTTGCGTCGGGACTTCATTGCAGAACTTCTTTACGACTTTGGAGACCTGCGCGGCGGTCAGAGGATTCTTAACGGTTTGGAAAGTCATCGCCCCCGCCGCAGTCTCGACCTTGCAAAAGTCAGCTCGCTTAAAGTCCGTATCGCAATAGGCGCAGTGCAAGTTACAATCGGCAAGACGCACGAACACTTGACGGCAACCAATGTACTTGCCCTCGCCCTGCACCGACGAAAAAATTTCTATGACGTTCGCGCTACTCATGATACGTCACGCAACTATTCGGCGTCTCCTGAACCTTTACCGCATAAAGTTTCGTCGAGCCGCTGAAGATTTCCGACGCCGCGAGCCGTTCAAAGATTTTCCGTGCAAGATTTTCCGCCGTGGGATTTTCCGCCGCGAACGTTGCAAGCTCATTTAAAAACCTGTGGTCGAACTCGTCGAGGACTTTCTTTAGCTCCGCCTTTAGGATTTTGAAATCAATCAACATGCCGAGCCTATCAAGCTCCGTCCCGCGAACGACAGCTACGACTTCCCAGTTGTGCCCGTGAAGACGAGCGCACTTGCCCGCGTAGCCGTCAATGTAATGCGCCGCCTCGAACGCCGCTTTAACTTCTATCTCGTACAAATCATCAGCCCCTTTGCAAAAATAAAGTGGTCAGCCGTCAATCACTGACCACTAAGCATTAGCTTTAATCGTCAATCATTTTTTATTCCACGTCTTGTCAATGTGGTTGGCAGTCCACGCGGAGCCGTCCGCCAGCCTGTATTCGATGGTATCTTTGCTTTGAATGTCGAGCTTAGAACCGTCCGTCAACTCAACTGCGACGCCGCTACTGGTTATTTGAGCCTTTGCAACCTGGTCGAGGGTAACTTCATACATGTTGACCACGTCGCCGCTGTGAGCAAAGCTGATAACGTCATGCCCATTGCCCGCGCAGAAGAAGAATTCATTACGACCCGCGCCGCCGACGAGAGTATCATTAGCCTTGCCTGCGCCGCCCCAAATGCTATTGCTACCCGTTCCGCCGATGATGAGGTTCTCGGACGTGTTGCCCACCAGAGTATTCGAGCCGTTAGCATAGAGCGCGTTAATCTCTTTGAAGTCGCCGTAAAACATGGTGCCGTGCCTAGAAACCGAAGTATCGCTGAGCCACAGATTGACATCGCCCATACCCTTGCCGACCGTTAGCGTTGCATTGGAGCCGCCAGCTACATAACAATTCGTTAAGCCGTCAAATTTAAGGTTCGTATCGACCTTGGCAATCAAATCGTCGTTGACCCTGAACATCTTGCCCTTAGCCTCGGTTAGCGTCAAGTAATCGTTCGCGCTGTTGTTTATCTGTATGACGACATCGTTACCATTCAACGCTACATTAGTTGTGCCCTTTAGCCTAATAACATCGGAGGTGTAGTATTCGCTAGCACTGCTCATGAAGTCAAAGTTCTTAATCGTGTCGCGCCCATCGTTAGCTAAGAAGTGGAAGGAGGTCGAGCCTTTGTCGCTGGAGGTGTTGCCTTGCATTAGGTCGTTGCCGCTGTTGCTCCAGATATTTCCGCCGCCCGCGCCCGCAATGAGTGTATTGGGCGTGTCTGCCGCGCCGGTGATTGAGAAGGTGCCCGCGCCCGCCGTCACTCTGTCGATTCCGTAGAACTTCGCCGAGCTTCCGTTTACCGCTCCGCTATGGTCGTTCAAGTTTACGTCGATTGCGCTGGTGTATTCGCTGAAGTCTATCCCGTTGCTGTAAAGGTTGCCCAAGAAGAGATTTGCCTCGGAGCCGTCGACGACTTCAATATCATTGCCGTTCTTAGCAATCATCGCGTTATAGTCGTCGGTGCCGTCGGTGAATTTCACTTCGTAGGCTTTTTCTTCGGGGTCGACGCTGTTAAGAATCATTTGCCCGCCGCCTATGCTCATGATGAGCCGAGACGCGCCGTAGTCGAAGATGACATCTTCAAAGTTCGTGACGAGAATTTTATCGGAGCCTTTCTCAAAGCCCGTGATGAAATTCCGCGTCTTATCGTTGGCGTCGGCGTTCAGAACGATAGTTGCTCCTTCGAGGTCAGTGCCGCGCAGGGTTTTATCCGTGAGATAGATTTGATTCTTGCCTGTGCCCGCGTCGACGTAATCCATTGCCCCGGCTAGCATCGTATCATTTCCACTGCCGCTCTTGATTGTGGAGCCGCCGCTCTTTTGCGTGTCGCTGGAGCCTTCCGCGTAATTGCCCTTCATGATGTAATCTTCGGTCGCGTCGCTCTTATCGACTTCGCCGCCCGCGGTGTTCGTGAAGCCGACCGCTTGCCGTTCGCTCGAAGCGTTAAGCAGATTCGCCGTAATGGAGCCGACAGCCTCGGCGTTCGGGTCGAAGACAACAACCGCGCCGTCCAAAGTCATCGTGCCATCGCCGAAGATAATTTCATTGGACTTAATCGCGCCGCCTAGGTCGTTGTATTCGTAAGTCTGAACTGCCGCGTTGTCGCCGTTGTAGTTTTCGAGTGAGACTCTGCCCGCCGTCGGGATAAGGAGCGTTTCGCCGCTGTCGTTCAAATCAACTTCGACCTCGGCTCCGTGCCTTACAACAACAGTATCCTTGCCGTCGCCTGTCTTGACGGTGTCAGGTGCGTCGGTCTGCCTGTCGATTAGGACTAGGCTATCTCCTTCCGTCTCCGTCAAGTCGACAGTTTGCGCGGCGGTCTCGTCCTCGTCAATGTGAATCGGATTTCCACTGCGTTTGAGAATATCTGCGGCGTTGGTCTTCTCGGTTATCGGCGGGGTGTCGGGGTCAATCTTGAAAATGCCGTCGCGATTAACCGTCAAGGCATCGCCCGCGTGAACCGTGACTGGCTCGCCGTTGATTGAATAAACTCCGTCGCCGCCAATGGTAAGCGTGGCATCCTTATCAAGCCCCGTGATAACATCGCCGTCGCTTAAAGTTATGCCGTCCTCGTCGCCGTCCAGCTTGTAGCTCATGCCGTTAATCGTAACCTCGCCTTCGGGAACAGCCAAATCTATGCCGTTTAGGTCAAGGGCTACCTCGTTGCCGTCCTCCAAGCCCGTAAGGTTGGTTATCTTCTCACCGTCCGCCTCAATAACCAGATTATCGCCGTTCATTGTCAGCTCGTCGCCGTTCAAAATCAAACCGTCGAGGGAACCGCCGCTAATGGAGCCCGCGAACCTGTCAATGCCGATAACTTTGCTGTTCTCGTCGGTTAGGAAGTCAACCGAAGCGTCTAGCGTGTCATTGATGATAAATGTATCCGTGCCGAAAGTGAACGTACCATTTTCCGCCGTCGTGAGCGTCATGCTCGGTGCGCTGTTGATTATCGCGTCGCCCGCTAAGCCCGTGATATAACTCGTCGTGCCGTCCTCAACAACCACGTCGAATTCACTGCTAGTCGTCGCGTCGATGAGCGTAACATTGACAACTGCGGAGGTCATGCCGTAAAGCGTGGCGTCTTCCAGACCGTTAATCGTGCCGTCAACGCCGCTGACCGAATTAATCTTGCTGTTGACAATGCCGAGCGAGACGGGCGAACTATTGCCGGCTAAGTCAATCGTCGCGTTGTTTATGGTGAAGTCCGTTTCGTTGTTGGCGATGATTAGCGTGCCGCCCGCCAAACTCTCAATGCCGGAAACAGCCGCGTTGTTCATGTTGAAAGCAACTGACTCGTCGCCGATAATCTCATAAGACTTGTCGTTAATGGTAAAGGAGCCTTCGTTGTCCGTCAAAATTTTAGTAACGGTTAAGCCGTCAGTCACGACCCTGGAAGCCTCGCCGTCGATTGTCACGCCTTCGCCGTTAATGTACACGCCCTCAGAGAAATCTCCGCTAATCGTGCCCGTGGCGTCGGCTATCGAAATAACTTTGTCGTTCTTAACCCTGTAAGTAACGTTGCCTTCTACGTCGAAAGTCTTATCGCCCACAGTGAAGGAGCCAGAACTATCCGTTTTAATTGTCGCGTTGCCAATGCCGCCGACCGTCACGCCGTCGCTACCGCCGACATTTTCAAGCCCGATGACTTGCCCAAAGGCGATATTGACTTTGTAGCCGTCGGGGTCGCCGTCAACGAAGAAAGTTTTTGAACCGACCGTTAGCCCGTCATAATTGGACGTGAGCTTAACCGACATGTTCGTATTGATTGCCTTGTCGTCAAGCGTCGCCGTATTCTTTATGGTTAAGGTTTTGTTCTCCGTGTTGGTAGCGACCACGCCGCCCGCCAAAGTCACGCCGCCGGAGTTGTCTATCGTCGCCGAGCCGCCCGCTAAAGTCATATTGTCATAAGTTAGAGCGTCGCTCGTTTCCAAATCGACTTCCAAGCCGCTAGCAGTTGTAGTAGCCGAGGCAGTGCCGCTCGCCGTGAACGAGACGCCATTAACCGTATAATCGCCCGCATTCAACGACAGCGAAATATTTTCCGGTACAGCAATCGTCGCGGACTTGTCGACGCTTAGGGATTCGCCTTTGGAGCCAATACCGACTTCGCAATCTTTTATCTCGGCGGTAATCGTCGCGTCGTCGGATTGAACGTGCTGCCCTTCCTGCAAGATAAACGATGTGCCCGCCATGTCAGCCAAGGAAGAAATCTCGACGCCGTCCGCATTAAAGGTCGTGCCGTCATTCTTGACGAAGTTTTCAGCTAAGGTGTTGCCGTTCGCGTCGAGTATATCAAAGGTTGTGTTGCCGTTGTTAATGACGGTGACGGGCGTCTTGCTTACGTCGGCGGCGAACTGAATCGAACCATTAAGGGTTTTGCCGCTGGATAAAACGTCCGTGAACTTAGCACCTGGATTAACAGTGATAGTGCCGTCGGCGTGGATAGTCACGGTGTATTCGTCATAGACAAAGCCTTCAAAGTACCAGCCGTCCGCGTCTGTGTAGTAAAGCGTCGCCGAATCTTGAGGAGCCGTATAAGTCGTGCCGTCAATGGTAACAGTCGCGTCCTTATCGAAGCCGATAACCTCTGCCGTGTTGCCGTCGTCGTTAATCGTGAATTCAATCCTAGTATCGTCCGCAAGCCCGGCAATCGTGAAGGTTTCGTCGCCTATGTCGTAAGTGCCATTGCCCGTCAAAATCGAAACGTCCGAGGCACCATCGGCTAGCGTGAACTTTTGCCCCTCGGCTAGCTCAATCTTGCCCGAAGTGATTGTAATCGTCTTAACGTTATCGAACGTGGGTGCCGTGCCCGTGGCGTCGACCGTGAAGGTATCTTTATTAGTCGGCTCGACAGTAAAGACTGCCTTCTTTCCGTTCGCGTTGGTCGTCGTTATGGGAACGCCGGCGAAGTCTCTATCGATTGAAATCTCAATGCCGTCAATCTCAATACCGCTTAGGGAGCCGTCGTTCTTGGTCAAGGCGTAAACGTCATCGGCTTTGGTGAGCGTCGCTAAAACTGTCGTCGGGTTGGAGGCGTCGTCAACAACAATCGCCTGTTCGCCGTTGCTAATCGTGGTGCCGTTAATGCTAAGCACGCCGTCTTTGACTTCGATAACCGCCGACCAATTATCCGCGTCGCCGAGGTCGTCTAGGGTAAGTCCAGAGGAATAATCTGTTCTACCCGTCCAAAGCTTGCCGCTTGTGTTGTGCAAGCCCGCCGTCGTTATTTCGTAAATGGCGTTATCGACTTTGAAGGTATCGCCGACATTTAAGCCGTTGATAGTTATCGTCTCGCCGTTCACGTTGGCTGTTAAGCCATCGCCGTCGCTCGCCGTGATTTTATTTCCGCTCGTCGCCGTGACATCGTCGCCCGTAGCCAAAGAAACCGTGCCGCTCGTCAAGGTTACGTTCTTGCCGTCGAAGTCTAAGGTAAGTTCGGTCGTGCCGTTGAAGGTCTTATCGTTCACCGTGACGGAGCCGCTCGGCGAATTAATCTGCGTTGCGAAATCGACAGCTAGGACAGCCCCTGAAGCAACATTAACAGTATTGATACCCTCGGCGGCATCGTCGGTGCCCTTAAGTGTCAGCTTGCCATTGTTGATAGTCAGGGTAGCGAACTTCGTTGAAGGATTAGTCGCGTCGTCGAGGACAAGAGCACTGGTCGTCGCCGCAGTCAAGTCAAGCGTGCCATTGCTAGGAACAATGATATTGCTCCACGTCACGTCCGCAAGATCAGAAAGCTCAATCGCCTCACCCGCAAGGCTTTCGCTTATGGTGCCGTCTTCAAACATCAACCCAACCGTCGTCTGCGTGTAGGTCTTGCCCTCGAACGTAAAGCTATCCGTCGGGTCTAGGTCGCCAACCGTCACAAACAAGCCGTCAAAGACCGTGGTATTAATGGTGCCGCGTTCAACTTGCAAAGTGGCATCGTCGTCCGTCGGCGTAACCGTGGGATTGGTCGTATCAAGGATAACCGTGCCTCTGTAAAGGGTGGAAGTCGCGCCGTCCGAATCAATAATGAGTTCGCTGGAGCCATTGTAGCGTTTTGCATTAACAGTGACCGTGCCGCTCGGAGAATTAATCTGCGTTGCAAAGTCGACAGTTAAGACAGTATCCGCAGAGATTGTAACGGAGTCGATAGCTGTCGCGGCAGTGTCCCCGCCATTAAGGGTGATTCGTTTGTTGTTCACGGTGAAGCTTGCCAGTTTAACAGTCGGTGAGGTGTCATCATCATAAACAATGGAATCAGCCGTTACGTCGGAAAGGTCGAGTGTCCTATTGCTCAGCCCGATGAAGTTTTCCCACTTAGCGGAAGACAGTTTGCTTAGGTCGAGATTTTCGCCCGTGAGTTCTTCGCTTATAGTCGAACCCGTTATCAAGCCGCGATTGCTTTGAGTGTACGTCTTGCCGCCGAACGTGAAACTCTCGCCCGTAGCCAAGCCGCTTATTTGAGTGAACTTGCCAGCGGTCGCAGTCGCCGAAATCGTCCCGCTCTCAACCGTCAATGCCGATGTGTCGTTGGTCGCCTGCGCCGAAGGATTCGCCGTGCTTAGCGTTATCGTCCCGCTC
>JAFQZB010000388.1 GCA_017406175.1 Selenomonadaceae bacterium
TGTGCGTTTGCCATTGCAAAACTGTGGACAACCGATTCAAGCATTTCATAATCGTTCATATAATCACCAAATGCTACACACTCTTCCGGCTCAATATCCAAAATTTTTTGCACGGCTCGAACACCTGAACCTTTATTTGCACCGCGTATCATTACATCAGTCCATTCGTCGGAGGCAAGGACGACTTGCATTGATTCATAAAACGGAGCAAGGAACGGATAAACATTTATCGCAGAATTTTTCGTCGGGTCACAGAAAGAAATTTTCAAAGGCAGATCATCAATTTCTTCCCATTCGTTGACTACGGCATTGCTTGAGGAAAATTTTTCCAACCTTTCGGTGAAGTAAGGGCAATTCTGTTCGGCAAGGATATAATTTTTTTCTCCGCAGAAGACACGCAGAACATTTTCGATTGACTCCGCATATCTCAAAATTTTTATCGCCTCACCACGATTTATCGGCTGACTGAAGATTTTTTTGCCCTTGTAAGTTGCCAGAGTGCCGTTATCCGACAAGAACAAAAACTCTTCCGCGTATTTCGGGAACATTTTTAGCAGTGAAGCATACGACCTGCCGCTCGTCGGCGCGAAAATTATTCCACGTTCGTTGAGCAAGGAAATCAGCTCATCAAAGCCTTCAGGCAATTTTTTTTCGCTCGTAAGAAGCGTGCCGTCCATGTCGCAGAAAATTATTTTAATCATCGTATCCACTTCTCAAATCGGCGATTAACTCGCGGTAATTCTTTCTTTTGTGGAAGAGCGCACTGGTTCCCAAGATGAAACCGTCGGCTCCGGCGTCCGAAAGGTCGTTGATGACTTCCGGCGTGCAGTGACCGTCAATCATCAGCTTGTAGCCGAATTGCTCCTTGAGTTCAGCCAGCTGACGAACTTTCTTTCGAGTAAAGTCGATAAATCCTTGACCAGCAAAACCGGGATTGACCGTCATCACCATAACGTATTCGCACAGATTCAAAATCTCGGAGATACTCGCAACGCTCGTGTCGGGATTAACAGCAATGCCGGGAGCCGCGCCCATTTCCTTAATATGCGCCAGAGTTTTCACGACGTAGCGTTCGGATTCGGGGTGAATGTAGATGATGTTCGCTCCGGCTTTTATGAACCAATCGACCTTCTTCGCGGGATTTTCAATCATCAGATGACAATCGACGGGCTTATCGGTGTAGCGGCGAATTGTCTGCACGTCCATGACGCCCATCGTAAAATTCGGAACAAAAGTGCCGTCCATTATGTCGCAGTGAAAAATATCAACGCCCGCATCGTCGAGAGCGCGAACCTCAGACGCCAGATGACCGTAATTGGCGCACATCATGCTGGGGCAAAGCAACCTTTTCATATCAAATACTCCTTTCAGCGGGTCGAATCTCTCTTCTGCAAAGTGACCGAAACATAATGAACAATTTTTTCAGGCTCGTCGCCCGCGATTTGTTTCAAAAGCAGGTCGCAAGCAGTTTGAGCCAATTTCTTCGGTTGACGGTCAAGAGAAGTCAAAGCCGGTGTTGCCAGTTCCGAATAAAGCGTATCGTCAAAGCTTATCATCTTGACATCTTCGGGAACGTACAAGCCGACACTGCGAAAAGCTTTAAGTGCACCGAAAGCACTACGATCACTACTGGCAATTATTCCGTCGACGGGCAGTTCCTTGCGCAAAAAATCTTTGACCATTTTTTCTGCCTCAACGTGACTCGACTCTTTGCCCGGTCGTTTAAGGACGTAAGTTTCATTGATTGGCAAATTATTTTCGGCAAGAGCTTTCGTATAACCTTGCTCCTGCAAGCTCTCGTGACGCCCTGCGATGTAGCCCGGTATCATGAGAATATTTTTGCAACCTTTGTCGATGAGATACTGCGTCGCCATACGAGTTGCTTCCACGTCGTCATTTGCCGCCCAAAGTTTTTTCTCCGCATTCACGGGACGACGGTCGAGAAAGACAATCGGCGCAGAGTTTTCGAGCAAGTCATTCGGAATTTCACTCAAGCCGCTGACGCACAGGATTCCGACGACACCAAGCGCGTTAAGTCCGACGAAATGTTTTTTCTCCGTTTCAACCTGATTGGAACTGGAGCAAATCAGCAAACTGCAGTCCATGTCCTGCAAATATTTCTGCGCCGAAAATGCCAGTGCCGAAAAAAATGTATTGCTGATGTCAGGCACTATCATGCCGATAAATTTGTTTCCCATGAAAATTCTCCTTTACTGGTTGCGCATATAATTTTCGACTTCTGCACGCGTGGGGATTGAAACTTGTCCGCTACCTCTTGAGACCTTGAGTCCGGCAGTGACGTTGCCATATTTCACGGCTTGAACGAGGTCGCCGGTTCGAGCGTATTCGCTGGCTAAGGCTCCTGCAAAAGTGTCACCGGCACCGACTGTATTTATGGCTTTGACCTTCAAGGACGGGACAAACTCGACTTTGCCCGATTGATAGATGACGTTGCCGTCTGCGCCGAGTTTGATGATAGAATTCTTTGTGCCCATGCTCTCAAGGACTTTCGCCGCTTCCAACGCGGAATCCACATCAGTCACTTTGACGCCGGTAATGCGCTCGGTTTCTTGCTGATTAGGCGTGATAACGTCAGCATAACGCAGAGCAGCGGGACGGAACCCGTCAGCAGGAGCGGGGTCTAAAATGACGTACATACCTTTCTCCCTAGCCTTTTTCAAGGCAGCCATTACGGATTCCTCGCTCGTCTCCATTTGCAAGAGCAAGACTTTTGCCTCGACCTGATCCATGATGTTATTGATGTACTCTTCCGATAGTGAAGCGTTTGCGCCGAGCGTGCCGACCATTGTATTTTCGCCGCCGTCATCCACGATTGGCACGAAAGTTCCCGTCCCGATTTTACTGTCAACGTAGATAAATTCAGTGTCGATGCCGTTCTCTTGCAAATTATTGAGCATTTGCTTACCGGCACCGTCGGAGCCGACTGCACCGAGAAAAATCAGCGAACTGCCCTGTTTTGCGACGGCGACCGCCTGATTGGAGCCTTTGCCGCCCGGCAACATTTGAATCGACTTCGCCGTCACGGTGTCGCCGTATTTCGGAAAAGTGCTCACATTGACCATGATGTCGAGGTTAATGCTACCCAAAACCACAATGTCAACCTTTTTCATTTTGCATACCTCCAAAATTGATTACGCCTCTTTAAGCATTTGCTTTCTGTACCAGATAAACAAACCGGCATAAGCTACGACTGCTACAGCCGCGCCGATAAGTTTTTCAAAACTGCCTTCGCCAATTCCTTGACCGAACAACATCGCGACGAGCTTTATAATCGGGTTGGAATCTATCGAAGTGAACAGCTGACCTTCCACGAAACCGCTCGGCAAGTTGCCCATTTCAATAGATGCGTTCGTGATGAACTCGGCGACTTTGGTTGCAGACCACAGATAAATCGGAATAA
>JAFQZB010000389.1 GCA_017406175.1 Selenomonadaceae bacterium
CCGGAAGAAGACGTTGCCCCCGTGCTCAAGATTAATGCTGATAAACCGATTCAAAGGGTTTCTGGCAAGGTTTGGGCACTCGGTTCGCTCCACTACGAATAAGCACAAACGGTTTATAAATCTTCTGCCCGTCAACTCGGCGGGCTTTTTTCATGAGGTGATATTGTGGAAGACACGATAAGCGCGATTGCTACTGCGGCAGGAGCGGCGGGCGTCGGGATTGTTCGATTGAGCGGCGAGGATTCGATTGCCATTGCTGAAAAAATTTTTGATAGACCCCTTGCCGAGGATAGGAAAGTTATTTTCGGGCACGTGAAAAACTTTTCGGGCGAAATCGTCGACGAGGCGATTGCTTTAGTCATGCGTGCGCCGAAATCCTACACAAGGGAAAACGTCGTAGAGTTGCAATGCCACGGCGGAAGCGTCGTCCTGCGTGAAGTCCTAAGGCTGACTTTAGAGGCGGGCGCACGTCCTGCCGAACGCGGCGAATTCACTAAGCGAGCTTTCCTAAACGGACGTATTGACCTGACGCAAGCACAAGCCGTCTTCGATGTGATTCAGGCTAAGACCGCCGCCGCGTTGACCGTCGCACAGAATCAATTAGCCGGCAAGACTTCAAAGACCCTGCACCAGATACGGCAGGCAATTTTAAATTCAGCCGCACATATCGAGGCAACGATTGACTTCCCAGAAGACGACCTAGACGACGTCACCTTAGCTGAAGTCGATAAAAACATTTCCGCGCAGATTGCTAAGCTTGACGAACTACTTAGGAATCAGACGGCGGGTAGGATTCTTCGCGAGGGATTGGAGACTGCGATTATCGGCAAGCCCAATGTCGGCAAGTCGAGCCTGCTGAACTTCTTCGCGAAGGCTGAACGCGCAATCGTCACGGACATACCAGGCACGACCCGCGATAGCATTGAGGAATTCGTCAACGTCGGCGGCATTCCCCTTAAGATAATCGACACGGCGGGCATAAGGGCTTCGGGAGACGCGGTGGAACGGATTGGCATTGCCCGCGCCCGCGACTGTGCTAAGCGTGCGGAATTGATTCTTGCCCTGTTCGATAGCTCTAGACCACTAGACGACGAGGACGAGGAAATTTTTAGCCTCCTGCATGACCGCGACGCTTTGATTATCCTGACTAAGATTGACCTGCCGCAAGTCACGACTGCCGAGCTTTTGGCAAAAAAAATCCCCGCCGCAAAAGTGCTTGAGTTGTCACTTAAGAGCGGTGAGGGTTGCTATAAACTTTTATCCGCGATAACCGAACGCGTCGGCGCGATAGATTTTGAAATGAGTTTTGTCCGCGACGAGCGGGAAGCCGACCTCCTCCGCCGAGCCGTCAAGCATTTGCATGAGGCGCAGGCGACCATTCAAGCGGGTGTCGGGATTGACTTCGTGTCGATTGACCTGCGCGGGGCTTTGGAGTGTCTTAGCGAGCTGACTGGCGAGGCTGTCGGCGAGGACGTCCTTAACGAAATCTTTTCCAAGTTCTGTATCGGCAAGTGATTAAACCTTCTTGAGCTTGGAGCCGCTGATTTGGTACGTGTCCTTGTTTATGTGGAAAGTCGAGGCCGTGAAGTCTTTAAGAGTGACTGAGCCGCCGCTGACGTTGAAAGTAATCGTGCCATTTGACTTGTCGTAAGCGGTCGAGAACGTCAGGTTATCAAGCGTGAGGGTGTCTTTGTTTTCAAATCCAAAGATAATGTCCTTGCCGTCGCCCGCCGTGTAGATGAACTTATCCGCGCCGCCGTTGCCCCAGAGGAAATCATTGCCCTTGCCGCCGATTAAAGTATCGTTCTTGGAGCCGCCGAAGATTGAGTTGGCTAAGTCGTTGCCCGTGAGCTTAACAGCCTTAGTCCGTGCCGAGGCGTCGATAACTTTGGTTGCGGCGTCGACAGTCACGGGCGATTTAGTCGAGTTCGTCACAAGCAAAGCCTTAGTGCCCTTTATGTTGACAGCCGACAGACTTGCCGCCCCTTGAAGAGTAATCTTGCCCTCGTCGACAGCCACGAGAATATTTTTGCCGCTCTTGGTCGTCGAATACGCGCCGCCCGCGATTGATAGTGTTGAGGTCGAGTTGAAACCTTTGATTAAGTCGTTGCCGTCGCCTGAGGTGTACTTGATAAGAACCTTGGAGCCGTCGCTTATAATCGTATCGTTGCCCTTGCCGCCAGAAATCGTGACGCGTTCGGGGAAGATAGTTTCAATCGTCTCGTATTGCTTAGTCGTTTGGCTGTAGTCGCGATAGTCGACGGTTTGAATGTTCTTGATAAGGTCGTTGCCCGCGCCCGCCTGAATCGTGACGTAGGAGCCGCCGTAGTTGGTTATGGTATCCTTGTCCGAGCCGCCCGCGATTGTGACGCTTGCCCCGCCGACGCAGTAATCATTTCCGTTGCTGATGAAGTTCTTGCCCGCGCCCGCGTCGATTGATACCTTGTCGCCGATATTGCTAATGGAGTCGTTGCCCGCGCCGCCGAGGATAGTTGAGCCATTGCCGCTGAAGTCGTCATCGTTTGCGTTGTAAAAGTAATCCGTCGGGGCGTAGTAGCGGTAGCCGTTGTAAATCTTATCGTTGCCGTCGCCGCCCTTTAGCACAGACTTTGAGCCGTGGCTTATGATTGAGTCGTTGCCCGCGCCGCCACTGATTGAAACGTTAGCCCCGCCGCGTTCGGTCTCCCAGTAGCCGCCGTTGATGATAATGTCGTTACCGTCGCCGCCCAATAGCAAGGACTTGTCGCCGCGATTTTGAATCCTATCCTTGCCCGCGCCGCCCGATACGCTGATTGATTCGCCGTTAGTTAGGATAGTGTCGTTGCCCGCCTCGCCGAAAACTTGCATTGAGTCGCCGTGAGCCGTGAGCGTATCATTGCCCGCGCCCGCCTTGATAGTCGAGTTCGCGCCGCTACCCGTCAGGAAGTCCGCCTTGCTCGTGCCGCTTATGAAATGATTAGCCGTCCATGCGTAGGAAGAGGAGCTATTGAACGCGTCGGCGGCTTGCTTAGCCAGGTAACGATAGAACATGAAGCCCGCCGCATAGTAATTGCTGTTGCCAGTGCCGCTTGTGCTAAGGTCTAGATACTTCTTAAGCGTGGTAGCGTTGCCCGCCAGCTTTTTTATCGTGGAAGTCTTCTTATCGTCTCTGCCGCACGTCAAATCGGCTAAGCCCTCCTCCAAGAACAGCGGAAACGTTCCCATAAAAAAATTCTGCGCCACGTGCGTGAACTCGTGAGCAATCGTGCGGTCTACGCCGTTGCCTTGATAATCGTTCGTGCCATTGAAAGTCGTATCGCCCAAATTTATCTTGACGGAGTCGCCGACCGTCTGCCCCCAATAACTTGCGCTCGGTGTCAAAGCAATGTTAATCTCGTCGCCCGTGCGGAAGTCGACGCCGTAGCTTTCCTCGATAAGATTAAGTGCGCCCTCCGCCCACCAACTATAAATGCCGTCGAGAACTTTTTTGCCCTTAGCCGTCAAGGTGTCGCCCGTCGAGGAAATATTTATCGTCACGTCGTCGCGAACGAATGAAGACTTTTTGTAGTTGTTAAGCTTTTGAACGGGCGTTGTCTCTGGGATAATGTTTTTGGCAGTCTTAACCGTCAAGCCGCCCGCGTCCCAGCCCGTGATGGCTCCAGTGTCGTCGTTGTCCAAGATGATGCCGCAATATTTTTTAA
>JAFQZB010000390.1 GCA_017406175.1 Selenomonadaceae bacterium
ACTTCTTTCGTCGTCAAGTTGTACAACTCATAAAACTCACAATTATCTCTACAATGCACTATCATTACTTGAAGAATTTAAAGTTTCGAATATTCGTCCACAAACATCGATACAACATCATATATTGATAATATCCCCGCGTTCCGTCAAACACTTCCTTATTCATTCCCAAGTTATAAATATATTTTCTCCACAGTCCAACTTCTGAAACAACGTCATCGCTCGATAATCATTCATTCCATGTCAATCAAAAAGTTTTGAAGATTATTTAAATAACAAAAATATTTTATACCCCGATTAAATTTTTGATGACACAAATTTGTCTTCATCGTTGATTATCATTTGCTCAATGGAATCAATGCGAGCTTTTTCAGCTGTCATTAAAACCGCTTTTTTGTCACTATCAGACATCTTTAATCCTAATATTATTTTACTAGGTTTACAAACAAGGCAAGGCTTTGCAGTACTTTTAATACGATATTGGCTATTCAAAATCATTCTCCACTCTTCATCGTAATGATGAATCCATTTTTTAATCAAAAGTACTCGTTCCATTTCCCACATAAAATTCATTTGTGACGATAATACTTTAATTAAATCTATATTTCCCATTTTTTCTAGAATATAGCAACAAGTTACAAATCCAGCATAGTTAGTAGAATCGTAACCAGTTTCATTTTTAGAATAGTACATAGGGTAAAGTGAAAAATTTACATTATTGTTCATCATGCAAGGAGCTGATAGTTCTGCATTAAATATCGCCTTATTAAGACTATTTATATCGTACTCCAAAACGAATCCTCTGTGGTTATTTGCATATTTTAACCATAGGGTCTCGTTAGAATGTTTTTCAGTAAAGCAAAGCGACCAGTGCCATTTTCGTATTTCATTCCTTGTTTCTTTAGTAAAATTTATGACGTTATCCACTATAAGGTTAAAATTTTCTTCAGATAAATTATGTTTGGGAATTAAACCGAATAAATTCATAAACCCTGATGGAATATCTCCATTCTTAACACATTGTGCAATGTCTTGAATTTTCTTTATATTAATCCTAATGAAAGTGTCAAAAGGATCATCGTAATAATTAGATGTTGAAAAGTACAATTTATTTTCTACAAGTGCATTTAATGTTGGTATACCAATAGAGCGATAACGATACAATTTGTTCGGATATACAATTTTAGAAGTTATTTTTTCTGTATCATTTGTATTTCTTGCAGTCAAAAGCACTTTCCAAAATTCTTCTCTTTCTTTATCATTCATTTGCTAATCACCTCTTTACAGCTTTCTACCAAGTTTATAGATGCCGTTTTTTTTACACTTTCCTGACGTGGTTATCAATAACTATTACTCAATTTATTGAAATACTGCACATCAGCAAACTTTTTATGATGTCTAAAATTAAAATTGAAATAATCCTATACTGATTATCTTTTTGATAATACGTAGAATCACTTTGTAAGTTACGACTAATTCTTTCTTTAATCTTTCATCTGTATAATTTCATCGTTTAACCTCACGCTAACATAGCTTATGACATACTCTCATCTTCTTTTGAATGACATTGTAATAGGAAGCCAAATTTCTGTCAACCTCTGGAAACATACTGATTTTTTCAAAATAGCAGTAGAAAAAACCGCGAACTACCGGCAACATAAAGAGTAACAACGGCATCATAAACACAACGGTCAAACGGAGAAAGTTGAAATAGAAATTTAAATCATTCGCCCCAAGTTAATTTGGTTGGAAAATGTTCAGATTCCATGTGCGATTATCATTTAATACCTCAAAGAGAATTTTTCGCGATGAATATTTTTGCGTGCTAAATCTTTTTCAGTACGTGCAGATTTATTTTCACCCTTGCCCCCAAGAGCCACAACGTTCAAAACAGAAAAATTATCCGGCACGCTGAGCAGTTGGCGAATCTCCTCGTCGGCTGAAAGACTTTGACCGGCACGATTGCGAATATGAATCCAACACGCACCCACGTCGTATTGTTCTGCCGCAAGCAAAATGTAAGTCGAAGCAACTGCCGCGTCCTCAATCCAAAGTTCCAAGTTAGACGTATTCGCCATGACTACAATAGCAACGTCGGCTTGCGTCAGAGGATCCGCGCCCATGCGTTTGCAGCGGGCGATTTTTTTTATCACGTCTTTATTGCGGACGACGACAAATTCAATCGGGTGTCCGCCCCATGACGACGGCGCGAGTAGTGCCACTTTCAAAATCTCGTCGACAATCTCATCAGAAATTTTTTCTCCGGTGTATCGTCTGCAGGAGCGACGACGACGCGCCAGTTCAAACAGTCTATTCTCCATAAATTTTTTTCACCTTCTGCGCTAGAGTTATTCCAAGTTGCCGAGCCGCTTCTAACTCCTTTGGAAAATCTTCTTCGCGATGACGTTTCTTCTGCTCGACCGAAAAAATCCCGTGCTCAAATTTTTCGTAATCGGGATATTGCCAAGTGTCGTAAGCGCAAACAATCTCCGGTTCGACGCCAAAAAGTTCTTTCGTGACTTCGGCGAAACGATTAGCAATCGGAATTTTTTCCAGCCAATCTTGCGTGACGTTCATGGTGTAAATAAATCCGATTGGCAACTTGCGCTCAAAAAAAGTTTCTCGCTCCATGCTGTAAGTCACAAAGGGAAAATAGAATCTTTCCAAGCAAGCGTGAAGAACGCCGGTCAATTCCATAAAGTAAATCGGCGAACCGAAAATTACAGCATCAGCATTGCTCAATTTTTCAAGAACAGGCGACAAATCGTCTTTAATAAAACATTTGCGTCGCGCTCCGATTACTACCGCCAATTTCTTTGCCATAA
>JAFQZB010000391.1 GCA_017406175.1 Selenomonadaceae bacterium
GAAAAAAATCTACGGCGCACCGAGTCTCAAAGCCTGTCGCGTCGAATTCGAGCGTTTCTGCCAGGTCTGGGCAAAATATCCCGGTGCTGTTGCTGTCTGGAAACGTTGTTTTGCCTACGTCGAACAACTTTTTGACTATTCGTCGGCGGTGCGCAAGATTATGTACACGACTAATGCGATTGAGGCGGTTAATTCCAGTTTTCGCAAGGTAACTAAACGCGGCGCATTTCCTAACGACAATTCCGTTTTCAAATTGCTTTATTTGAGAGTAGTAGAGTTGCAAAAAAAATGGGCATCTCGCCCGGTCGCCAATTGGTCGCTCGTTCGCAATCAACTCCTCTTGAACGACCGCCTCGCTGCCCTCTTCGACAAATTCGACCGCTAACTTTCCTTACTTACACAATCTGCTTGACACTGCCGCAAAACTAATCCTTCCATTGCTACTTTGAAAAAACTGACTGACGCATTTGGCAAGAAATTACTCGTTCTTTTGCGGAGGCTAAATATCATCTCGAAACATGCCATTGATTTCAGCTAACAACTCCAACGCTTTCACGCTGGCACGAATACTCGTTTCCTTTTCTACTCGTATACCGTCCGGCAATGTAATTACTTCGTATACTTCACACCTTTGACTTATCCACCTTGTCATTAAGCTTGGTGAAAAAAGTTCACCACTTGGTGAAGAAATTACACCACTTGGTGAAAAAAGAATGGCGTCAGGACGCGAAATGGTGTAATTGGTGAAAAAATTTCCCTATATGTTACGCTCTCCACTTTTTTTCCCCCATTAGCCATATTTACTCTAATAAGAAAACTTTCGGCGAAAAAAGTTCACCAATTACACCAAAACACCATTTTTTGGCGTTCTAACGCCATTTAAAGTGGTGTAATTTTGAAAAAAAAGTTCACTAAAACTTCACCACTCGAAAAAAAGTTCACCAATGTCAAAATGTCAAAGTATAGGAAAAATACTAAATTAGCATAGATTAGCTCAAAAGGAAGGCGACGCTCCGAAAAACGCCGCCACAAAGCTTTTTCCTTCGAGTTTAAGGTTCAAAATGCAGGTCATCTGGGTTAATCGGAGTGCCGTTGAAGTCATCAACGGCTTTGCCAATGCCTTTGAAAACGCGCATGTGTCCGCGTCCTTCGCCGTAAGTTACACCGTTGACATTGGCGATAAGCTGAATCAAGTCATTGCGTTTGAATCGGTTACACTCACGCGGATATTCTTGTTTAAGGTGTTCGAGAAAGTCTTTAGCCTTGACGCTCGCGCTTTGAACGAAAACGTAGTTATCGCTGATAAAGTCGGCAATGAAATCGTTTTGGCTTAAGTGATGTTCAGTCGCCTGTTTCATGAGCGGAGAAATGATTAACCCTTCTTTAAACCAGTTGGCGGCTTCGCGGACTAGGAGCGCAAGCAGTCCGCGCAGATTTTCCGGCAGTAACAATTTCTTTTTCAAGTCGGGGTCGGCAGGGTGTTCGTTAGTGCCGAATTGAACGTTAAAAGCAAAGTTAATCATGCGGCGAAGAATGCCTCCGTCGTGGACGTTTTCAATCTTCGGAGCGAAGTTGCCGGATAGATTGATTTTGGCGTAGTTACGAATAGTGCGAAATTCGCCGTAATTACGACGCAGATTGATACGGTCGCCGCCAGTAAGATTTTTGATAAGAGAGCAATCAAGCTCGCCGTCTAAAGGCATTTCTTCAGAAATAGCGAATCTTGCTTTTTCAAGAGAATTTAAAGCGGTCGTGGCTTTATCGGCGTCATTGTCATATTTGCGAAGGAGTGAACGCGGAGCAAGACCGGTGGCGTAGGAGCCGAGCAATTCAAGCAAAGTGCCGCTTAAAGTGCCTTTGCCGTTCGCGCCACTAGCACCAGTCCAAACGGCGAATTTTTCAGCAGAACTTTCACCGGTCAAACAATAACCAAGCCAGCGCAAAAGTCCGCACCGTGTCATCTCGTCTGGTTGAATTTGCGTAAAGAAAGTTTCGGCAAAAGTAGAATCCGCGCAGGGGTCGTAAGCAACGGATAATTGTTGAGTAAGATAAAGTTTTGGTTCGGCGTTCATCAGCTTGCTATCCTCAAGATTAATCACGCCGTTTTTAGCGTTCAAAAGTTCGGGGTGTTTGTCTAAATCGTTGGCAGTGATAAGAATCGAATCGAGACCTTTAAGCCAAAATATAGCGGAGCCGATTTTCTTAGCAGATTGAAGTTGGTCGGCAAGGTCGCGTTCGTCTTTGTTGTCGGCGTTTTGAATCATGGCGTCGGCAAGTCTACGAGCAAAAGGAGTAATGCAAAAATTTTTTTCGGAGTACAGCTGCCACAAGCCGTCGCCGTGAAGTAGCCAGCGTTCGTCGTCAGATAACCAACGAATATTAGAGCCACAGAATCTTTCGAGACGGCGAGCAAAGGCTAAATCAGTTGAATCGCCGGAGAAGATAAAATCCCAGTCCTCATCTGATAAGCCGCATTCATCTTTTTTGGCAAGTTCGGCTTCGACGGCGTTAAGTTCGGCAAGAGAATCGTCGAGAATGCTTTGTAACATGATTCTAAGCACATCGAAACCGAATTTTTGAAGAATGTCGTTAGCGTCAATCTTTTTTTCGACGAGAACCATATTGCCACTGATACCTTCAGTCGGAGCATAATCTTTTTTCGGTTCGGAGAGAAAACGAAAGACGCAAGGACATTTGGCTGCCAATAAATCAGCGCGGAGAGATTCGGCGGCTTGCTGACCTGCCTTATCGTTGTCGAAGAGAATAATAATCGGCGGTTTAGTGTTGAGCTTATCGATAGCGTCAAGAAGTAAATCACCTTCGCCGCAACCGCCTAAAGCAACAGATTGAAAACCGACAGATTCAGCACTCATAGCGTCGAAGTAACCTTCAAAGCAAAAAATCGGTTCGGACGCTTGCAAAGCGTCGGGGTTGAAAAGCTTCTTGTGACCGACATGAAGTTTTTCTTTGCCTTTGATATAAGGTTGAGCTTTGGTGTCGTAGTGTCGATATGAATCAATCAAGCGAGCAAGATAAGAATCTTCACCGACAGGTAGAATCATGCGCCAAGTTGGAGTTAATTCTTGATGATTCGTGCCGCGATTTTTAGGGTGTGTCCAAGCGTTAATTATTCGGCAACCATGAGCAAGGAGAAAATCAGAGTCAAAGCCGCGCCATTTTTTATCAGGTTGATTGTCTACGAATCTTATAAGCGGTTCAATCGGAGCGTTCAAGTCGGCTTGAATGTTTTTAAGTTCTTCAGGCGTGATAGGCTCGCGGCGTTTACGTTTCTTTTTTGCGGTGCGCTTGCCGTTGGTCAACGTGAAGTCTTCATACTCAAGAGCAATGTCGAAGTCCGCGCAGATTTTCTCGACGAGTGCAGGATAATCGTTTCGAGTGTCAAGTCCATAGTGCAAAGCGCAAAGTCTCAAGACGTTAAAAGAGTGCTTGCCGGCACGACAAGTAAACGACGTGTGAGTTTCAATTTTTTTGTTATGCTCTATGCCGGTACCGTGAGAGCCTTCGCCACTGCCACATATCGGACAGACGAAACCAGAAACTCGCGCATGCTGAATAATGCCATGTGTTACAAGCTCATCGGGCGACAGCTGATTGATTCGTTCAATAGTTGCCTTAGAAATTTTTTTCAAGTGAATCACCTCGTGATCGCAGATTGTGATATAATCTGCTTGTTTGATAGAAAAATTGTAAAGGCGCGTCCTGCGTCGAAAAACTGAACGCGCCACTAGATATATTGCCGCTTCGTCAAGCGGTTATTTTTTTCGTATTCTTGTCTATAATCACAAGCTTTTCTAATGGAAAGTTTTACTTCAAATAGTGTTATTATTATAACGTTGAATAATCGAAAAGTCAAGTAAGAATAAATCCATATAAAATAGTTGCCAATAAAAAAAGCCGCTATATTGCGGCAACATTTTCAGGCTTTAACGGCGGAGCATCTATCAGCCAATCAATCGAAACATTTAGGGCTTGGCTTAACGCAACGAGATTATTTAAACTTGCTCCACGTCGTCCAGTCTCAATGTTCGTTATGAAAGATTGACTGGTTCCTATTCTCTTTCCAAGTTCAGCTTGTCTTAGTCCTCTTAATTCTCTCATAATTTTAACACGGTTTCCAAGAATTTTTCTACGTTCACTTTCAGGTATTTGAACATCATCGGATTCAAATTCTTTTCGAGATACTGATTTTAAATATTCGCCTAATTTACCAGCATTGGAAAGAAATGTTGTAAGCGCAGTTAATGATACCCCGTTTAATTTCTTAGATAATTCTTCATCTGTCATAGTATCAACCCCCTTAACTTCAATTTGAATTTGAATTATAAAGCTCAATCCACATTGAATCAATCTCGATTGGGTTTGAGTTCAAATTTTTATTGGTATTGCTGTTAAATTTTCTTCATCTGATTTGCTGAGCTTTTTGTTGAATTTTTCAAAGTCCAATAATCCAATAGCAATAGCAGTTAGAGGGTATTGACTCAGCTCTTTAGCGAGTTTGCCATTGGTCATAGTTTCGCCTCCTTCGTAGTGATAAAAGTTATATTCTGTGCGGTATTATAGAGCGCGACGGAATTGGAATCAATCGTCGCATAATGAAGGAGATTTTTTCACTAGAATTTTTTCACTATGGACATGAAATCATCTAATGATACTGCGCCTTCGGGAGGACTAGAATCGAAGACCATGAAATATCTGAAAGAATCAATTCCAGATTTGGTTTCCCAAATTCTGCCGAGTTCAATCTTTTGTTTGGATTCAGGGTTACTGAGGAATGTACCTTTAGTTTCAACGATTATTATCATGCCGCTCTTAGCACGAACAATAAAGTCGGGATAGTGATTAAAGGAAGTATTTAAACAGAAGTCGTATGGTTTGGAGCCGTTACGATGCCACCATAGAACATTATCGAGTTCTGTTAGTTTGAAAGCCATATGCCATTCCAGTTTGTTGATATCGTCGTTTGCTTCAGCGTTGTAAAGTGAATTGACCCAACCTAGATTAAAGTCTAGCAGTGAGATTGTGGAAGGTAATTTGTATGATGGTTTCAAGAAAATTTTGCCGGATTGAATTTGAGCTAAGAAAGTTTCCTCTGCGTATTCGGTCTGCATTTCATCAATCTTCTCGGTGATTTTTTTTGCATAAGCTCCAGTATTTATAATGGAATCGCGAAGCCGCTCGCTGTCAAAGTTAGAAACTATTTTCGTGACGTAGGCAAGAATGTCTTGGCTTGACGGGAAATTTCTTCGTCTGTCTACGATAGCAGAAATTTTTGCGGCGCACTGGTGAATTTGGCTGTCGGTCGTAAGTCCATTAAAGTGTTCCAGTAAAGCTTTAACTTCGACACTGGAAATAGAAAGAGACTTGTATTGTGGGTAATCGTTATCCTCGTAAATATCGAGCGAAGCAATTTCATAATCCAAGTTGTCGAAGTTTATAGACGTGTCTTTGTTGGCAAGAGTAAAGTCCCTACTCAAAATATCTTTGCTGACTTTCACGTCTTGAATACCTTCAAAAATTTCTCCAGTGTCCTCTGTAATGAAGAATTGTGGCAACTGAAAATCCAATGTATCTTTGAACTTGTCGCGGACAGAAAAAGTTTTTATAGATGTTTGTTCGTCGTCGGGACGGGTATCGGTATTATTGCTGTTATAATCAATGTCAGCTTGTCGAGCTTGTTTTTCCATGTCGACAGTAGAATTATTTTCGGATAACTTGCTTGACTCTGTAGGATTTTCTGTTTGAGAAGTATTTTGTTGTGATGACGTTGCGGGTTCAATTTGCGAAGAATCAACTGTTGGCTCGATATTGGTGGCAACTCGATATTCTCGTTCGCTGAAACCGGCAGCATTTAATCCAACAACGATTTTGTTGATTGTTTGATGAAAGTCATTAGATGAAGTAAAAACATAGCTCATATTCAAAAGTCTTTCGGAAAAGTTTTTAATATAAGGTTTTCGGAGGATTCTGCCTAAAATTTGTTCAACGTCAACAGCTGAGGAGCGATTAGCGAGAGAGGCGAGAATGTATGCGAAGGGACAATCCCAACCTTCCTTGAGTGCATTGATGGTGATAATGTATCGAATAGGACAGTCGTTAGCCATAAGGTCAACATTGCGAAGTTCGTTAATGTCAGCAGTTTTGATAGCGATTTGTTCTGCAGAAATGTTATGGTCTCGAATCAAAAAGTTTTTGATTTTGTCGAAGGTAGTGTGTTCCCCTTGCCCGCGTGTTTCGGCTTGGAATAAGACAATCGGACGAATGTTTTCAGCTTGTCCGACATGTTCGAGGAGATTGCGAAAGTCGATAGCGTCAGAAATGACATCTTGCTGATTAAGGCGATTATAGACGATGACGGGCAGTTTCACCATGCCGGCGGCTTTTAGTTTGGCAGCGGGAACATAAGCGATGATGTTGCTGGTATTCTTTGGAGTAGCAGTTAATTCCAAAATGAAACTGGGATTGAAGTTTCTGAGCATTTCAAGGCTGAGAGACGTAGTGGCGTGATGACTCTCGTCTACAATGATAATAGGTCTGTAGTGACGAATGACTTGGATTAAGGAGCTTTCATCAGCGTTTGCTAACAGTTCTTCGTTTTTGTTAAAGTGAGAGACAAATTGGTTTAGTTGTCCGTTTTGCTGATAAGCCTTGCGCCCTTCCTTGTTATAAGTGCGGAAAGAATCATAGCTAAGAACGAGGATAGAAAGTTGTTCAGCGACTTCAGCTGGAGAGAAATTTTCACTGGCAAGCAACTGTGCTTTTGTATAGATTGCAACTTGTCCGTTGAAATCAGATTCAAGTCGTTGGTGATAGGGATGAGTTGGTTCGCTGAGATTTTTGTAAGTTTGAGTCAAAATAGTATCGGAAGGAACGAGCCAAACGACGACTTTGCTTTGAGTGTTAGGTAGAATGTCAAAAATAGATTTGAGACTTGCGGTAGCCATGAAAGTTTTACCGCCGCCGGTCGGCACTTTGAAACAGACTTGAGGAACACCTGGAATATTGTTTTGGTAGGGCGGTCTTGGAGTAACGTCGCGAGATGTCCAAAAATCGGCGAAAGATTTGCTGATAGATTTATTCTCGTCGAGCAATTGGAGAAAGTCTTCCAAATTTTTTATTGCTTGAGCTTGATAGTCTTTCAAAATCATAGATCGTCACTCCCAAGCTTTTTAATGTCACGAGGAATTTTCTTGAAGATAATGGAATTTCTGGTAAGAAAATCTTCGGTCAAAGTACACGCATCAGCGTAAATCAAATAACTATCAGCTTTCAGTTTAATCGAGCGTAGGAATTCGTTATCTAGAATGGTCTTCCTGTTGCGTTCGTAATAGAAATAAATTGCTGTGCCATTAAAGTTGCCCAGATAGATATTATTATTGCCAGATAGCTTTTTATGTTGAGTATGTGTTTCAGTGTACCAAATATAAGCGTGGATGGTTTCAATGTCGATATTTTGATTGAGATTACCTTGAATCATAAGTGATTCGCCGACCTCGTAGAAGTCGAAATTTCCGCCGGTGCCCGCAGTTTGTCCGTAGCCTTGAATGACACGGCGAACGCGCTCGGCAGTGATACTCTCTGCGTAATCTTCCATTTCGACGAGGATAAATTTTCTGTTGCCACCGTCTTTAGCGTTGAGATTTAAAACGGCGTGGGCAGTGGTGCCGGAACCGGCGAACGAATCCAGAACGATTGAATTTTTGTCTGTGACAGATTGAATCAGCTTTCCGATTAGTCGCGACGGCTTGGAAAACTCGAAAACGTACTGCTTGCCGAAAATTTTATGAAGTTCTTCGTTCGCGTCTTCGTTGGTGCCCCAGCCGCCGTTGTTCAAATTTTCGTCGTAAGTGAATGAGCCTTCGGCTTTGTCGTCATTGCCAACACGCAAGAGTAAATCTTTTAGCATCTTAATTCGCGGCTCCAACACAACGCGACGCAAATTTAAGCCGCTCGTTATGAATAGTTCGCCTCTCGTCGCGTATTCGTCAAGTAAATCTTGTTGATAAATCCAGTTGCTGTCGACGCGTGGACTTGTCTGCAAAATACCGTTTTCTATGACGGCTTCGTCCAAAAAGATTAATTCCGTGTTGCCTGCGTTACTTCTCGTGTTCGCGGCAATGCGGTAATTTTTTTCTTTGAACTTGCTGGGAATTCCTCGCTGGAGGATTCGCACGCCGCGCGGATTTGTCGTCTTTACGCACGGATAAGTTTCGGGCGAACGATTTATTTCGCCGACGAGCCCGCCGAACGCTTCCTGCGACTTGCAATAGACAACGATATACTCCTTAATGTTGGTGACGGTCTTTGAGAGGAACGCGCCCTTGCGTTTTTTTTCCCAGACGAGTTGCGCCACGAAGTTATTCGCACCAAAAATTTCGTCGCAGATGAGTTTAAGGTTAGCCTGTTCGTTATCATCAATGGAAATGAAAATCGCGCCGTCATCAGCGAGCAACTTTTTTAGAAGCTTGAGACGAGGATACATCATGCAGAGCCATTTGTCGTGACGGGAAAGGTCTTCGCCTTCTTTGCCGACAATTTGCCCCAACCACTTCTTGATTTGCGGAGAGTTGACATTATCGTTGTAAATCCAGTCTTCGTTGCCGGTATTGTAAGGCGGGTCAATGTAGATACACTTAACGCGCCCTTCGTATTCCGGCAGGAGTGACTTTAAAGCGAGCAAATTGTCGCCATGAATGATTTTGTTTTCCGATGCGCCGCCGAAGTTGTATTTGTGTTCGAGAACGTGGAACGGAACAGCGGCGGCATGATTAACGACTTTATCCTTTCCAATCCAGTTAAGTGTCGGCATAGTTTATTCTCCGTTTACAGTTCAACGAATACTTTGTAAAAAGTCTACAAAGGCACGAAATGTCTTCAAGTCTTCAGTTTTATTTATCCTAGAGTAAAGCTCGTTGTAATATTCCTTTGTGGAAACGGCTAATGGACTGCCTTTGCTATAATTTTTCTTTAGGTAAGAATAACGTAACATTTCTTGAAGATAAGTTAAGTGATAGTGTGAAATGTTTTTGTTTTCTGGAGCATTCATATTTTCTGGATCATGTTCACCGATATTGTAAAACTTTGCAAAGGGTAGAAATTTTTCGTTTTTGCAACTTGAATAGTATACGGGACAATTGCCAAGTAACCACGTTTCAAAACAACGATTCATGACAAATAATTTAAGTTCACATTTCGCTTTGTATCTTGAAAATATTTCTTCAAAGGCTTTCTTGGTAGTAATTTCTTCAGTTTCGTTTGCGTCGGTATCCCAACAAACAATAAAATAGTTCAACGGAATATCGTTTTCAATTATAGTACACAAAGAGTTTTCAAAATAATTTTTTATTGAAGGATAACCAAAACCTGACTCAATCATAAAACAGTTAGTATTGTTATGAAAATTGTCGAATGAAGTTATTTGAGAAAACTGAGGTAAGATAAAATTCAGCCATACAGGAAGTACCTTGAAAAAACTTTTTGAGTCTTCGAGTAGAAAGTATAGATTCATGCTATTGCCTCTGCATATAGTTAATGAGTTGGAAAAATCTATCTTGTCGATTATTGACTGTGCTTATTCCGACATCATTAGCTTTCTTAGACGAAATGATTCCGTCATTTTGAGATACAATATGCCAATATTTTTCTGGAATATTGTTTATAATGTAAGGATGGTGACTGGTTAAAATAAATTGAGTAGCATTGTCAGCCTCATTAACTATATAACTTGTAATTTCGTCGAGGCAATTTACGCCTAAAGAATTTTCTAACTCGTCTAATAAAATTACATTACCATCTATACTGAATGTTGTTATTGCTAATATGTATATTGATTTTAACATTCCACTTGATATAGATTCTTTTGATATCCATTTTCCATTTTCTTTTATAAACAAGGTAAAATAGTTTGTGTCGTTAAGAGAATCGATTTTTACATCTTCAATAGAAGGAAAGATGTTTTGTAAGCGAAGTAGAAATTCATTAAATAGAGCAATATCATATTTCTTCATTACATAGATTTGTATTAAAACAGGGTAAAAGAATAGAAAAGTTCGCATTTTTGTTTTTGACAAATATGAATCATAATTATCATTGTTTATTCTGTAAAATTGATTTTTAATCTGTTCAAAGGTTACTTTGTCTATGTCGTTCATTGCGTTCATTTGATGATAATATGACACTATTGAAAAAAGATTGGCTCTTATATAGCTAATCTTTTGTGCATCTTTAAATACACTAAGTGCACTCTGTTCTGGAGAAATAGGGACGTTTTCTTTTCTGTTAATTAATAAATTATCCTTCGTTCGATGTATAATCTCTTCATCATCTATTAAAAGAATCTCTTTAGAAACGCCATACGAAAGACGATAAAGCTCATACTCACGAACAATATTTTTCATTTTGTCAGTATATATTTTCCAAGAAACTTTTCTTTCCTTAAAATCATCATCAGTTATAGGAAGAGGCATAAAAAATTCTGCCTCAAAATACCCTTCAAATTGAATAGAAGAAATTGTGGACTCACTAGACGCTACCGCAATATATGAAGACAAAGTTTTTAATATTTGGGTCTTGCCCGCCCCTGAACGACCAACCAAAAGATTAAGCTTGTCAAAAGTTATCTTCTCAATCTTCTGCTTTGTTGTATAATTTTCAAATTCCATGCTATTTATCAGCACAACATTTCAACCTTTCAAAGGAACATTATAGATTATAGATTCTAAACAACAAATATATATTCGGCTATCAACAAAAAGATTATAACACAAATAAACAAAGATTGTACATACAAAAATACTTTTGTCCTGAAGAAAAAAGCAAAAAAATAAGATTTGTTGAGACCTCTTTTCTTCCATAATATGGCGTGAAGGAGGTTTTTTCATGGCTACTTATCACTTGCGAGTTAAAGACGACACAAAAACAAGCGGGAAAAGAGTGTCGGCGAAACGTCACGTGGATTATATTTTGCGAGAAGACGCAAAAGCACACGCCGACTACATCAATCGCAAGGGAGTTCAGAATAACAGAGATGATTGTGTCTATAAAGGCAGTCAGCTACCAAAGTGGGCGAAAGATTCCGCGCAAAAATTTTTCGAGGCGGCTACTCGTTACGAGGATAAAGAAAATGTACGTTACAGAGAAATCGAGTTGTCTTTGCCGAACAAATTGACGCTGGAACAAAATCGCGAGATTATTGACACGTTCCTCAAGCGACATTTATCGGAGAACTATTATGCGCATGCGATACATGAGGAAGCAGGAGAACTATCGGGCGAACGCCATCCGCACGTACACATCATATTTTCTGAACGGCTGATTGATGAAGTGAAACGAAAAAATGAACGCCCAGCTTATAAATATTTTCGTCGTTCCGCTAAACCGTTAAAGGGCGAAAAAATAGCTTTCCTTGCCGCCAATTTTCTCTTCAAAAATTTGAAAATCTTTCAAGAGTACGAAACAGAAAAAAAGCTAGTCAACGACTTATCGCTGAATCTTCAGGTAGCGAAAAAACGTTTCTACGCTCTCAATAACAATTACTCCAGCCTCAAGAAAAATCACTTACATCGTATTATTCAACCCGTCAGTGATTCTCCAAAAACTACGTCTTTGAACAAAAATGAATTAACTAACATTATTGCCGATGCTTCACTTGACGAATCTTGCGCCGTTCAACTCGTCGCTCGTTCCTTCGACAATAATCTTGAAATGAAAAAGAATTGAGAATTGATGTCCGAACTCGATAGAGATGAATTTATCCACAAGAAGATAGTTCGCGAGTTGTGAAAGCAGGTAAGAAGTCAGTAAGTAAGTCTGCAAAATCAAACGAGGTTCACTTACCATTTATCCTGCGGATAAGTGTAAAAAACCCGCGTCATGATGCGATTTTTTATCGAAATAAATTTGTCACAATAAGAAAGAGATTTTTGGTCTTGACCATACATTCTTTATCACACAATACACGCTATATCATATAAGAGATGACAAAATGAAAGAGGAAGAATACGAAATCAAATTGTATGAAAAATTCGATGCCAATTGTCCCATTGCTGACTTTTTTTGAAAACTTGGAGCCAAAGATGTGGACTAAGATTGCTCGTAACATTGATTTGCTAGCTCTGCACAACATTACTCTACGAGAGCCGCTCGTTAAACCTGTAGAAAATGGAATATTTGAATTGCGAACCCAAGTCGGCAATATAAAAAATAGCAAAACGGGTAGTGTAAAATGGATTGTGTAAGTAAGAGAGCACAATCCATTTTTTTGATATAGGAGAGAAAAAGAGATGAAAAGAAAGAATCGAGACACACCCGGCAGGAGAATTGCTCAAGCCATTATCGCCCAGTACAAGCCCA
>JAFQZB010000392.1 GCA_017406175.1 Selenomonadaceae bacterium
GACCATTGGGTAGAAAGCAACTGGGAAGAAAATCCGGTCGTATACAAATATGCAATAAGCAAAAATGGAACCAAAAGCGGATATAAAGCAATGCGCAAAACCAAGCTCAAGGAAATGTATATAGTACGCTACGCCGATGACTTTAGAATCTTTTGCAGGACGAAAACAGAAGCTGAACGGACAAAAATTGCAATAACGCAGTGGCTATCTGAACGGCTAAAATTAAAAGTATCGCAGGAGAAAACGAGAATAGTCAACGTCAAGCGCAAATACTCCGAGTTTTTAGGTTTTAAAATTAAAGTTCATTCCAAAGGAAAAAAGCAGGTAGTCACTTCTCATATCAGTGATAAACAGCTAACGACCGAAAAGAACGCTCTTGTTAAGCAAATAAAACGAATAGCACGCCCGCGACCTGAAAAAGGACAAATCGGAGAAATCTGCTTGTACAATAAAATGGTTTTGGGAATGCAAAATTATTATCGAATCGCAACCAACATAAACCTCGACATGAGAAAAATCAACAGAGCTGTCATGACGGTCATCACTAACGGGCTTAAAGGTATCGGCATAAATGGACGCAAACTTACCCAAACTGAACAAAGGCGATATGGCAAATCGGCTATGCTACGCTACTTGGCTGATGAGCCAATCTATCCTATCGGATATGTGCAATTCAAAATTCCAATGGGTAAAAGTAACAAGAGACAAGCAGAAGAGATTGATGAAATTAAGCTAAAACTCCTGCGGCAACCGCTATACAAAAGGAGCATTGAATACTCAGACAATCGACTTTCGCTCTACTTAGCTCAAAAAGGACAATGTGCCGTTACAGGGAAAGAATTTACATTTGCTGAAGAAATCCACTGTCACCATAAAATTCCGAAAGCCAAAGGTGGCACAGATGATTATCAAAATTTAATCCTTGTCACAGCAACGGTTCACAAACTCATTCACGCCACTAAAGCCGAGACAGTCAAAAAATACATACAAGCTTGTAAACCCGACCTTAAAAAGCTCAATATGTTAAGACAACTTGTTGGAAATAAAATTCTTTCGGTAGATTGATTAGATTGGAATGAATTAACAAAGATGGAACGCCGTGTGCGGTGAAAGTCGCAAGCACGGTGTGGAGTGGGGGAAAATTCAGCGATTACCTCAAAGAATTACCTATCACTATGTAAAGAAAAAATTATCTTCGGAGTCAACGAGCATTTTTTAAGTCAAGAAGAGGACAACGTAAAAAAAGTAATCACGGATTCCAGCTTTGTTATTATTAGTTCAGACGGAATTCAAAAAAGATACCACATAGAATGTCAATCGACAGCTGATAATAGTATGCTTGTGAGAATCTTCGAGTACGACGCGCAAATCGCATTGGATAGTGGAAATATCGTTGATAACGTATTGACGGTGACGTTTCCTAATTCGGCAGTTATATTTCTGCGTCATAGTGGAAAAACGCCAAATGAAATGCGAATCCGCATGATAACGCCAGGCGGCATGACAGAATATCTCGTTCCCGTTGTTAAGGTGCAAAAGTACAATCTGGAAGAAATATTCAGGAAGAGACTGTTGTTTTTTATCCCGTTTTATATTTTCAGCCACGAAAAACAATTTCCGGAATATGAGAGCAACGAAGTTAAGCTACAAAAGTTGTGTGAGGAGTACAGTAACATCAGGTTAAAACTTGACGATTTGCAGAAATCAGGAGAAGTCAGCGAATTTACAAAAAGTGCGGTTTGCACGATGACCAATCATGTGCTGGCATTGATAGCGCAAAATTATCACAGAGTTGAAAAAGGAGTGAAAGACGTTATGCGGGGAAAAATAATTGAGTATGAGGCGAAAACCATTCGGAACAAAGCTATCGCTGAAGGCAGAGCTGAAGGTATCGCGGAAATGAAAGCGCAAATCGAAGAACGGGCTAAAGATATGCTCCGCGACAAAATGACTTTACCGCTGGTGGAAAAATACACGCATCTGCCAATGCCGCGTATCGGGTAGTGTAAAATGGATTGTGTAAGTAAGAGAGCACAATCCATTTTTTTGATATAGGAGAGAAAAAGAGATGAAAAGAAAGAATCGAGACACACCCGGCAGGAGAATTGCTCAAGCCATTATCGCCCAGTACAAGCCCA
>JAFQZB010000393.1 GCA_017406175.1 Selenomonadaceae bacterium
AACGTTTGGAAGGAAAAGACCATTTGACTGCTATTGGGCACGTCTGTCACAAAATCCTTGCAATTATTTTCGCCGTACTTCGTGACAATAAACCTTATGTTCCGGCTTCAACCTCTTGACTTTTCATAGCCGGTCTTTAATAAGCTATATTCTAAGTTGTATTATAAAGCGAGAAAGGCTTAGAATCAATCGCAATTCATTTTATATGGAACATTATTTGGTCAGTTTGTTTTCAATTGTGCCCATTGTGGGCACAATTGAATTTTAACACTCATAAACACTCAGACACCAAAAAGCAAAAAAATAAGAATCTGGAAGCCCTCTTTTGTGCGAGAATAAGCCAAAGGAGGTTTTTTTCATGGCAACATATCATTTGAGAGTTAAAAACGATACGCAACCTAGCGGAACAAAAGTATCAGCTAAACGTCATGCTGATTATATTCTGCGCGAAGACGGGGAATCCCATGCGGATTATATTAACCGAGAAGGAGCGCAAAGCGAAAGGACAGACTGTATCTTTAAAGGAAATCAGTTGCCCAAATGGGCGAAAGGATCGGCGCAAAAGTTTTTCAGCGCGGCAACTCGTTACGAAGGCAAAGGGAATCGTCGCTACAAAGAAATAGAATTGTCCCTTCCGAATGAATTGACTTTGGAGCAGAATCGCGAAATAGTGGATAAATTTATCGCTAATCATTTATCGAATCATTATTACGCTTATGCGGTCCACGAGAAAGCGGGCTTTTTGTCGGGCGAACGCCATCCGCATGTTCATATCATGTTTTCGGAGCGACTGATAGACGACGTGGAAAAAATGAGCGAGCGACCGGCGTATAAATACTTTTGTAGAGCAGCCCGACCGCTAAAAGGAGAGCAGGTTGCAAGTTTTGAGCGTCGAAAAGAGCACGGTGCTCCTAAGGCACCAAAATGGCACGATAAAAAATATCTTTGTGAAATGAGAGCCGATTTTGCGCGAATCCAAAACGAGGTGCTTGCGAAAAATGGCTTTTCAATTCGTGTTGACCATCGGTCGCTGAAAGCTCAGCAAAGCGAAGCAGTAGAACACGGCAATGACTTTTTGGCTACGGTCTATAATCGAATGCCCGAATCGTACATAGGAATAATATCAGCCCACGAAGACGACTCCCTTGCCAAAGACGTTAAGAGATTTCGAGAGAAGGTGCAAAATCGACAGCATTCTTTGTTTCAGGATGATATGCGGAGAAAGACGGCACAAGAAGAAGAAACGAAATTCTTAGTCAATCAAGCTGAACGCGCTTGGTTTTTCCTCTCGAATTCTAAAGCTTATAAGTCAGAGGATTTTAAAAATGAGACATTGAATGGTTTGAATCGAGAGATTTTGGCTGGAATGGCAAGAATCCAAACACTCAAAAGAAAAATGATTGGCTTTTTGGATGCCAGAGAAAGAGCGCGGAAAGAATATTTGCCAGCGACAGATTATCAATTCATTCAAGACTACGAAAATAAAATGAAACAATGTAAGGATTTGGAGCGGATTTCAAAACAACTCATTCCGCCGACTGGGAAATATATCGAAGACCTCCAAGCTTTTCAAACGATTACACGCGGCATCGGGAAAAGAATTTCCGACTTGCGTTCTTTCCTTGCTCAACGCAATTCACAATATTGGACTATTCTTGGAAAATTGGATGAGCCATACCGTCAGAAAAATGTTGAGCTGGTTATGAACTGGTTTTTGCAAAATGACCTTGATACTTTGGGTGAATTAAAGAAAACAAGCACGTCTGTCCTGAAAAAAATTGACGCTCTAAGAAAAAAGATTGAAGTGCCGGAAATGCATAAAACGATATTCACGGCGAGAGAAATTCGCGACCATTTGTTTCGGCAATATCGCTCTTTGAAAAAACAACGCGAAGAGTCAATAGACACATGCAACATGTTGATGCTTAAACGTATTTTCCCCTCTGAGGCTATTTCCATCGCCAAGAATACTTTTACTCACGACGGGTTTAAAAAATTACAAACCGAGCAAGAGGAATACAAAAAAGCGTTAGCTAAGTACGAGCAGGAAACGTCGGAAAATCGTGAGCGGGAACTTTTGTTTCTCCACAAAAAATGGACGAATCAGGCAGAAAAGTTTCAAGCTCAATATTATCTCACGAAAGCAAAAATCAATTTGGAAGAGACCGGACGAAAACTCACGGATACCAAAATCCGTTTGGAAAGCGAATTAACTCGATTGGGAAATTTGTGCCAAACGAAGGAAGCGCAAGAAGAAATCGTACTACTTGCCGCCGACATTCTTCATGAAAACTTGAAAATAGTTCTGGAGTATGAAGAGGCAAAAAAGCGCATTGGCGACTTATACGAAAAGTTGGAAGAAGCGAAAAAACGTTTCAAGGCTTTCGATGAGGGCTATAGGAGTCTGAAGCAAAATCGTGTGTATCGTGTTATTCAGCCAGGAAGCAACTCGACTAAAATTTCCGCTTTGAAGGAAAATGAGTTGGCTAAGATAATCGCTGATGCACTTCTGGGTGAACCATACGCGGTTCAACTCGTTGCTCGGTTCGACAGCAATGCTTTGGAAATGGAAAAGGACTGGGAGATGATGAGCGAACTCGATAAGGACGAACTCATTCGCAAAAAAATTATCCGCGAGCTGTGAAGATAGAAAGAAAGCAGGGTAAGTGAGCCTTCCAAAGTCAGTCGAAGTTCACTTACCGCTTATCCTTCGGATAAGCGCAAAAAATCCGCAGAGTTACACGGATTTTCGCCGAAAAAAATTTGTAGCGGTCGAGGATTTACGGAACTTGCGATTGGCTTTTCTGGATATTATTTTTTGAGAGCAATGACATCAAATACAAAAAAGTTTAGCGGATTCTCTTCATGTGTTCTATAAATTCGTCGAAAAGTTTAACGCTGTCATTAGGACCAGGAGCGGCTTCAGGGTGATATTGCACACTTATCACTGGTAAAGATTTATGACGAACGCCTTCGATTGTTCCATCGTTCAGAGAAATATGAGTAACTTCAATCGGCAAGCCTGCCAAAGATTTTTCTTCGACTGCGTAGCCATGATTTTGTGACGTAATTGCAACTTTTCCGGTTCTCAAGTCTTTAACAGGTTGATTGGAGCCGCGATGCCCGAATTTGAGTTTGTAGGTATTTGCTCCCATCGCCAACGCTAAAATTTGATGACCAAGACAAATACCGAAAATAGAACGTTTGTCTAAAAGTTTACGGACTTCGCGAATTACATTGGGAACGTCTTTAGGGTCGCCGGGACCATTCGATAAAAAAATTCCGTCGGGATTGAGCGCAAGAATTTCTTCAGCAGTAGTTTTTGCCGGAACAACCGTCACGCGACAGTTGAGATTGCGAAGGGTATCGAGAATGTTGCGTTTGATACCAAAGTCCATTGCTACGACGTTGAAAGCATTATTGCCCGCGTCGAGAGTGTAGCTGACGGGCGTTGTAACCATCTCCACGACGTTTTTGCGAATGGGCAGAGCCATCATCTCGTCGATTGTATTTTGTGAAGTGTATTCGCTGACAATGACGCCCTTCATGGCACCCGCCAAACGAATTTTTTTAGTCAAGGCGCGAGTATCCACATCGTAGAGACATGGAATTTTTTCCGCCGTGAGGAATTCGGGCAAAGTTTTTTCCATTGATGAACTTGAAGGATTTACGCAAAGTTCACCGATGACGAGTCCACTAACAAAACTTTTGCGACTCTGATAAAATTGCTTCGCCGTGCCGTAATTGCCGATGATAGGATAAGTTAACGTGACAATTTGTTTGCAGTAGGAAGGATCAGTCAGAATTTCTTGGTAGCCGGTCATGCCGGTGTTAAAGACAACTTCGCCTTCAGCTGTGACTTTTGAACCGCCAAAAAGTTGCCCGTGAAAAATTGTGCCGTCTTGGAGTATAAGTTTTCCTTTCAAAGTTCTCACCTGCCAAATCAGCTGGCTTCGTAGGTTCTGTACATTTTGATTTCTTCGGGATTATCTTGGAGATTCCAGACGCCACAAGGACAAATGCCCGCGCAAATTCCGCAACCAATGCATTTCGATTCGTCGCTGACATATTCCCAAGAGCCGTCGTCATGTTCGATTCGTGTAATTGCCTTTTCGGGGCAGGAGTTCAAACAAATTTTACAATCGCGACATGTGCCGCAAGAAACGCAACGTAAATGTTCGTGCATGGGGTCGGGAAGGTCGCAATGATGACATTTCTCGAAAAATTTCCTCGACAGATTTTCCGCCGGAACGATTTTTTTCTGTGGCAATGGAGTAATTTTTTCGCCGAGCAGAAATTGATTCATCATCAGCGCGGTCAACCTCGCGTCGCCGATTGCGTCCGTCAATCTTCCGGGCTTAATTACATCACCAGCCGCAAAAACTTTCGGCAAAATTTTTTTCTCCGCGTCAGTAACTAACCAGTCGCGGAATTTTTTTATGCCCTTCTCGCGCTCTAGGAAATCCAAGACGGGGCTTTCACCGATAGATACGATAACTTGGTTGGCTTCGATAAATCTGCCGTCGTCGGAGAAAATTCCTTCGTCGGTGATTTTTTTTGTCACAAATGGCCAGACGATTTTTCCGCCAAAGTTTTCGAGACGCCGAATTTCTTTCGCAAAGGCAGCAGGCTTGACGACATCAACGACTATGACACTTTCCGCGCCTTGTTCGTAGGCTGAAGTCGCAACGTCCATGCCGGTATTGCCGCCACCGATTACAACGACGTTTTTGCCGACATGAGGTTTTTCGCCG
>JAFQZB010000394.1 GCA_017406175.1 Selenomonadaceae bacterium
AACATCGTCGAAAGGTTTTTTCAACGCATTAAAAATTACCGTCACGTTGCCACGCGCTTCGACAAATTGGCTCTTTGCTTCGAGAATTTCGTTTTACTTGCTTCTTCTGTTATTCACCTTTAATTTACCAACAACCCCTAGTTTTCGGGAGATGTTGTTGTTATAGTTACGCATGTCGTTGTGACAAGATTGAAGTTCTTGAACAATCTCGCCGCCGTTGTAAATCCGATTGATAGTTACCTTTGCCGCCGCTTTGCGGATAAAATCGCTGACACTGAGATTTGCTTCTTCAGCTTTGTCTTGAATCATCTTCCTATCTTCTTCATTAAGTCTGACGTTGATTTGACACAGTTTGCCTTGCTTTTCAGCCATATAAATTCCTCCTTTAAGAAATATACACTATCTATCTGGTATAGGGCTTGTATACTATATAGTTCCTTAGTAATTGATATTATCATCAGTTGTTATTATCTATCAGTTATTCTATTGCTATACATCTCTTATAGTAAGTGCTACTGCTATATCTTTATGCCACATAGAAATTCTTTATACGTGTATTATATTTATGTACATAGCTATTTAAAATTAAATTCACTTCCTGCCAAATAAAAAAGAGACCGACGTTATGCCGGTCTTCGGTGTATCTATTCTGGTAAAAAGTTAAACTACGTGGTACACATTCTTTTATTGCTTTTATGCTAGAATATTTTCGAGGTGAACGTATGGAAAAGATTGACGATTGCTTACTTGAAATTCAATACATCGGGCTTAGGATTGCTTATTTCCGGAAGTTGCGCAACTTGACTCAAGCTGACCTTGCTGAAAAAGTTTCTATCAACAAAAACTATCTGTCGCACATAGAGAGTGGCTCGGCTCATAAAGTCTTATCCTTGCCCTTGCTTATAAGAATCTCTAAAGCACTCGATGTTGAGCTGGCATTGCTGGTTGACTTGAGCGATTTGGATAATTCCAAGAATGAAGTTCGCGAACAGATTACCGAGCTTCGGAACATGTTTGAAGAGATGAAACAGTTCAACGCTGAACTTAACGACATGATGGCTCAGCTTAACGTTACCGATTACGACATTCCTGACGAATACAAGTAACATCTCGTCTTCGGTCGTTAGTTAGAGGCGTTTTCGGTAGATGGCAGAAATAATTTCGTCTAACATGGCTCTGTCACTGGGATCGGGTACATTTGAGTTAATAGTGTAGTTGCCATGACGAATAAAATGAATCAAGTCGATAGCGTCCGTTATAGATTCATTGTTTAGTAAGTAATCAACCGAAATATCAAACAGTTGCGATATTTTCTTCAATGTCTCTAAATTTGGTTCACGTTGCCCAGTTTCGTATCGGTTATAGGTCGTTTGTCCAACCCCAAGTAATTTTGCTACTTCACGCTGAGAAAGTTCTTGATGCTCGCGCAAGAACCTAAGTCTATCCTTGAACATAAAAAATCACCGAAGTAATAATAGTAGTGGTTTTACGTTCAATGCCTTATCGGCAATTATATTGCTTGACCGATTCCAATTTGGCAACTATAATTGAGAGGATGAAAAGGAGTTTCAATATGGAGAGAACTAAAAAAGCGTTTTGCCCCAAGTGTGGTAAAGATTTAGGCTCAAAGCAACTCGATATTTCCGAGCACACTGTTAATTTGGCTTGTCCGCGTTGTCATCAACGGCTGATTATAGTTCACGGCAATGGCAAGCTGAAGGTAATTGATCAGCACAGAAAGTGAGATGTTGCCTATGGACTAACATTAGAGTTACCTTTTCGATAGTGTATGTATAAACTTTTTAGGAGTGAGTCTTTATGGAAAAAAATGAAAGTATGAAAAAGCGGTGTCCCGTTGTTCTGCCTGAAGGTAAATTTGCCGATGAAGACGATTGTTGCGGCGATTGCGATCATGGCATTGAATACAAAGATGGCGGTTTCTTTGGTACGGACAAAGTATTGTGTGGACTCGATGGCAAATGGCATAAATCAAGTGATGTCTGCAGAAATCACCTTTAAAGATGTATCTACTTGACGAATCGGTACTTAACGAGATTGTAAATACTCTGATTCAACCGGAAATGGGCGGTATTCTCGGCATTGATGAAACTAACACTGTTGTTAAATTTCAGTTCGATAACACGGGGCGCAGTACCGCCCACCGATATATTCCGGACGTGAAAATACTCAATCGCGTCATCGGCGAATGGTACAATAGCGGAATTTTCTTTATTGGCTTTGTCCATTCCCACGCTCAAGGACGCGAGCAACTGTCACCATGCGACATACGTTACGCAGAAAAAATAAAAACAACTTGCGGCATGACAGAAATTTTGATGTTGATTTATCTTCCAGACAAAAAATCTTTTCATCAGTATATACTGTAAAAAAACTATAAAGGAGTAAATGATTGTGTATACAATAGAACTTGATGTTGACCCTGTTACTCTAGGCTTCGATCCGAAAGAAGTTACACGAAAAGAAGATGGAACTTATGTTGTCACGCGTCGTTTTATTCACGCCGTGCGTCGATATTCTAACATTCTTAATGGTGATTATTATGAGATTGAAGCATATTGTCCTTGCTTAACAGATAACGTTGTAGTCCTGAGCTATGAGATAATTGATTCTAAGGGACGCACAACTTACGGAGTCAAGTATTGGACTAATGACCGCGCAGAGTACACTACAGAGGGCAGGTCTTTATCGAATTCTAGAATGAACTACATGCACCCTTTAGGACGGGGGATGTTTAATAGACAATACGATACGAATATCGAAGACCCCTCACAAGAAGAGGCAGCCGCGTTTTGTGTGTCGACAATCAACAGCCATCCGTCTACTTACGACGCGAGAAAATATTTTGAGAAGTACCATATTGTTTATCAGCAAAGTCCTCCGACTTCTCCGCATAAAGATCCGTTCTTGCCTGAAAAGTTCAAGCAAATGCTTAACGTTGCTAATGTTGGCGACAAAGCCTGAGGAGGTGTTCTGATGAGCAGTAATGTTTTTCGATTCAGCGTGAAGGGCGAAAACTCTGACAAGCTCGTCGACATGAACGCCGTCGAGGAAGTTGTCCGTCTGTCAAAAAAGGCGGTTGCAGTCAGCAAAAGACTTGAAAAGGAACTTGATGCGAAGGACGCGGATATTTTCGCGCAAAATGAGCTGAAAAATTTCATTCGCGAACAAATTGAAGCCTCCCAAAGCGACGGTCAAACACGTCATGTTCAAGTTATAGACGAAGACGCGCTTGCCGATTTGATTATCGAAAAAGGTAGCCAGTACGTTGATGTCAAATGCGAGTCTTACATCGGCAAGGATAATTGGAAACTTTGCAAGGATTTTGGTGTTCTTTATATCAACAGCGACCAACCAGATTTTGAGGAACTGAAGTCAAAAGCTCTTGAATACGGAATAAAACGAGTTGAAGGTACAATATCCAAAGCCGTCAACTGCGAAGAACTTGCTACCGTAATGCACTTGGAAAGTAAGATCACGGGCAACCCCGCCGCCGTATTTTTCCCGCACGCCTACACCAAAGAGCAAGCTATTAAGCTCGTTCAATTTAACGGAGTTATTTCCGCAAAAGCATGGGCAAAGGTCGGCGGAGCCGTTGCTATAGGCTCAAATTTCGTTGACGTTCTCACAGGTGAAAAGACTGTTAAGGAAGCCGCAAAAGATGTGGCAATTTCAGCTACTGAAGAAATTCTCATTGACTACGCCAAAAACCAAGTCCTTGCTACTGCTGTCAGTCAACCTGTCGTGAAAGCGGCGATAAAAAAACTCGGCGGCGAGACTGTTATAAAAGCAATCAGTCAAACACAAATTGGAGCGGCAGGATTGACGGCTGTTTCTTCTGCAGATGCCCTTATTGCCGCTACAACGAATAAAGCCCTGCTTGCTTCGTCGGGACTTTTTATTTCCGCGATAAACGGTGTTGGAGGCACGGCAGCTGGTATAGTGTCTTCTGTCGGCTTTACGAGTGCAGCTGGTGTAATCAGTGCAGGTACGGCAGGTCTCGCCGGCGGAATCGGAGCAGCAGTAGCTCTTGCCACGCCGCTCGCCCCCGTAGTCGTTGGTGCTACTCTCCTCTATGGAGCAGGTAAGCTATTGGACGAAATCTTTGATTGAAATGAATCTTTACAACATTAGGAGTTGGGAAATATGGGATCTGGTATGTTTGTTATAGGATGCATTCTTTTTATAGTTGGGGTTATTATGCGTGTTATGGGAGGACTTCTTCATTCTTATTATTTAGAATCTAAGGGATTGATTGTCGGAGCTGTAGGAATGGGGTTAGTGGTTTTGGGGTATGCGATTGCTCATTAGTTATCAAAAAGAGAAAACGATAATCGCAATACAAACTGTGAAAAGTTGAATTTTTAATTGTATATTATAATCGTGTATAGTGATGTCGCTCGGTCGAAAGACCGGGCTTTTTTTGTATCCAAATTCAGATTGGAGGAGATAGCTTTGAAACAAGGCAAAACTCTGGCGGAGCTTGGCAGGGAGCTCCAACGCCAAAGACTCAATCGGCAGGATTTTCTGGCAGATACGCGGACGCTGGAAGTGGAAACGAATTCCTATGGCTCAACTCTGCACCTGTCGCTCGACGGAAAAACTTACGGTTTCGGAATCGGGGAACTTGCCCATCAGCAAATCGCCGCACGCCTCAACATTCCCTTTCGCTACTACCAGAAAATGCAGAACGAAGCACCCGACCTGCTCGACCAAAACATCAACACTTGGCTCGAACAAAAACCCGAACGTCGAATGATTCGCGTGCTCGACGGCAAAGTCCGTGCGTTCTTATCCGACCGCTATCGGAGG
>JAFQZB010000395.1 GCA_017406175.1 Selenomonadaceae bacterium
CTTCCGCCAGTCGGAGTATCAAGGAGAGCGTTTCGGGGCGTTACTCCCTCATTCCACTCTTCGGATTATCAGTTCGCTTGATTTCTCAAGCGCAACGTCTTTTCAACATTGAACAAGTCGCACCCAACGCCGAATCGTAAATCTCGCCAAGTTCAAGATTACTGCAAGCGTTCGGGTCATATTTCCCTCGCTGTTCAAAATACATTTCAAACGGGATAAGCTTCTGCAATTCGGCGAGCGTCTCCATAAGATACAGGTCGAGCATGTAGCCGAGGACTTCATACTCCACGACGCCCGCCGGTGTCGCGCTGTGCAAGGCATAATCGGGTTCGTAGCTCGGCAAGTACATGTCGCCATATTCGGGCAAGCCGTATTCCACGTCGCGGAATTTGTAGTAGTATTTGCTTCTGTAGTGCGCCAATGCCAATGCGCTGTGCATGAGGAGCGTCGCGTCCATGTCGCGCGGCATTCTCAAAATCAGTTTCAACATTTCGATTTCCCCCCGTCAGTGTCTCCTACTTTTGCCCTTGAGCAGAATAGGCTTGCTCATTTCGCGGCACCTGTCCACTATGCGGCTCCCGTTATAGCTCTGCCCGTCGCTGGCGTTGTCCAATTCCTCTTGCACCTTCTCCAGCGGGTAGTTGCTCGTCATTAGCGTCGCTAACTGCCCGTCGTAACGCGCGTCGATTATCTTGCACAACGTCGTTCCCGCGTATTTGGTCGCCTTTTCCATGCCGAAATCGTCTAGCACTACCAAATCCGCCGTGTACATTTCCTGCAGGATATTTTGCTCGTCGCCCTGCCCGCGTATCGCCCTATAACATTCGTCGAGCAGACGCGGTACCTTGATGAACACCACCGACTTGTCCGCCGCTAAATATTCCTGCGCGATGAGTGCCGCTAGGAACGTTTTGCCCGTCCCGCGTTCCCCGAATAGGTAGGCTCCCCTGCCCGTCTTGAGCGCACTTTTCGCATACGTCACCGCTACTTTGTTGTTCTCGTCGACCACGTAATCAGCCAACGTCTTGCCTACGTAGCGCGCCGGTATCTGCGCGTTCTGCAAGAGCCGCTCCCTGCGCTCCCGACGCCGCCTTTCCCGCTCCTTAGCGCACTGCGTCCAGCGGATTCGCGCCTCCCCGTCTACTATCGTTATCGCCGGTTGACGTCCCGTTTCCAAGCCGCGTTCGCACGGGGCTCCTTTGCACTTTGCGCACTCGCACATCGCCGCCTCCGCGTCCACTATACGCACGATGTCTCGGTCTGAAAGCGTGCCGTATTTGGCTGTCAACCGCTCTCGATTCGCCGCCGCGACCTGCGCACATTCCGCCTTCACCCGCGCGATTAGCTCACTCGTCCACCCAAGCTGTGTCGGGTTCAGCGTAGTTAAGCCACCCGTCATGCCGCTCACCCCCTTTCGCCAAGCCGTCATACACCGCCTTGAAGTAGGCGTATTCGTCGCTTAGCCCGTTCTGCTTCGCCGTCCGCCTTATCGCCGTGACTGTGCGCCGCCAATCTATGCCCGCCAGCCGCTCCAGCTCCAAGGCGCGGTTTCCTCGCAATTCAAAGCCTATCGCCCGCGTCCATTCGTCCTGAATGTCGTTGGCGTCCGCTCCTTCGCGCGCGTCGTCTGATGTCTTAGGTCTTTCGTCTTCTGCTTTTGGGGTATGGGAAATAACACTGCTTGCTTCATTCTTGCTTACTTCTTGCTTACCACTTGCTTCAATCTTGCTTACTTCTTGCTTACTTGCTAACTTGTAGCAGGTCGCCCTTGCTTTTGCCGCTTTGAAGTCAATCAGCCCCGCGTTTTTCAGTTGACGCCGCGCTTCTACGATTGTTCGCCCACTCTTTATGTTGGTTCGGCTCATTAACTCACGGTCTGAAATCGTCAAACTTTCCGGAAATTTCCGCTCGTTGAAGATTGCAAACAGCTTGTAGCCTACAAGTTGCGTCGACGCCGGAATGTCGCACTTATCAAAGCACGAGTTCAAGGCAAACCAACCCTCAAAGAATGTCATCAATCGTCACCTCCTTATTTAGTTTTCAATGACCAAGACTTTTTCCAAAGCCTCGTCTCAACCCTCCGCCCTCGGAGAGCTGACATGAAACCTTGAAAGTTTTTATGCGGCGCGTTCAATCAGCGGCAGATGACCTTCGCGCTTTAGCAATTCGTAGAGACCGAGACGCCCTTTTTGCGTCCAGTAGGTGTGAACCTTGCAATGAATTTTCCCGTCGCCGTCAACGTAATTGAGCGTCTTCGTCTGCGACCAGCCTTGCGCCGCGTATTTCTGATACAATAGCCACATGTCGCCTTGCCGGAATTGAACTTTTAATTCGTGGAGCAAGCGGTTGAATTGTTTCGCGCTGTAGCCGTAATCTTTAGCGATAGCCGAAGTGGTCACCAAGTTGGCGCATTGCAGTATCCAATCGCAATAATCAACTTTCGGCTTAGCCTCCGCCAGTTGCGTTTCCAGCAACGCCGATTTGTCCTGCTCGTTCTTTAGCGCGGTTAAAACTCCGATTGCCCACGTCGGGTCTGCTATCGACCGGCTAAGAAAATCGCACGTCGCATAGACCCCGTGCTTGCGAATACTCGGCAACACTTCGCTCGTCACCCACTTGCGGAATTTCTTCGCTTCGGGCTTGCGGCTATCGAGTATCACCTCATACAAGCCGTCCTCGTTGACGAACGTCGCATTTTGCGTCCGACCAAGACTGTCAGAGATGACCTCGATAGTAACGACCCCATCGTCCAGCCGCTTTTTTACATCACTCGGATTGCCGATTTCCAGAATCTTGCACACGTCGGCAAGGCAGAAGCGCGGATTATCAGCGTCGCCTATCACTCGCACGTCCCCAAATTTGGGGTGGTTAAATATCTGAATTTCCATGCTCATAATTTTTCCTCCCTGTTATATAAAAGTGAATTGAAACTCGAAAGAGTTTTGCTAAAATCCAAGTGGACAGAATTCTTCTTTTGCCTCCATGTGGTTTAAGTCCACTTCATAAAGAGTGAAGACTCTGACCTGCGGATTTACAATAATGAGCC
>JAFQZB010000396.1 GCA_017406175.1 Selenomonadaceae bacterium
AAAAGCGATTCGGGGCTTGGCGCGATAAAGATTGCGGACGAGGTCGTTAGCATTATTGCTGGTCTTGCGGCTACTGAGATTGACGGTATCGCGGGCATGAGCGGCGGCGTTGTCGGCGGCATTGCCGAAATGCTCGGACGTAAGAACTTCTCCAAGGGCGTTAAAGTCGAAGTTGGCGACGTTGAGGCGGCGGTTGACCTGTTTATCATCGTCAAATACGGCGCGAGAATTCCCGATGTTGCGTTGGCGGCTCAAGAGAATATCAAACGTGCAATCGAGACTATGACGGGGCTTCGTGTTGTGGAAGTCAACGTTCACGTGCAGGGCGTCAGCTTCCCCGAAGAAGAAACCAAAGAAGAAGACGCTACCAGAGTTCATTGAAAACACAAAGTTTAACGTGGTCGGGAGGTGAAGAAGTACTGTGGGGATAATAAGACGCCTTATATTACTTTTTTACGTCCTGGCAGTGCTGGTAGCGTTGGTCGTGTGTGCGGGCGTGTGCTTGCAACTAATACCGACGGATATTTGGCAAAACGAATTGAAATTTATCATCGCACGGGAAGAAACTTTGATGGTGCTGGCGGGCATGGCGTTTGCAAGTCTGATTCTTCTAACGGGGGTGTTCACTCGTAGCGCAAAGGGGCTGTCGCTAGCGTCGGGTGATATTCATCTGGAGGAAGGCAAGCCCGGCGAAGTCAAAGTCACAGTCCCAGCGATTGTCAGCGTTGTTGAGCGGGCGGCAATTACAATTAATGGCGTCAGAGAGGCAGAGGCTTCCGTTTACAGGCAGACAGGCGAAATGCCGATAAAGGTTCACTTGACGATAACACTTGCGCAGAACTTCTCGGCTCCTGGTGTCAGCGAGGCGGTAGTTAATTCGGTTAGCGACGCGTTGAAGACGGTTCTGGAGTTGTCGAACGTGCCCATTGAAGTCAAGGTTAATGAAATTACTCACGCGGTTGTTGAACGTGATAAGCGTGTCGTTTGAGGTGTCGATATGTTAAAAGATTTGGTAAAAGGCATTAGGAAAATTATAACTCGACCAAAAAGAGTCGTGACACTTTCGACGGCGCGGACGAGCAGCGGAGATTTTTTGTTAAAGAAAACGGATTTCGGGCTTGTTCGCGTGGAATTCGAGACAGTCGAAAAACTTGCCAGGCGGGCATTGTCAGAAGTCAAAGAACTACAAGAGGCGGAACTTGCAGTTGAGGAAGTCGCAAGCAAAGTGACGCCGATGAGAATCCGATTGACGGCAACTTTGGCGGAAGGTTATTCTGCACCGAGAGCAAGCCAGGCGGCGGACAAAATAATCAATGACGCGCTGAAACAATCCTTGGGCGAAGGATTCTACGTGCCAGTTGATGTCAAAATCAAGCAGATAGTGCCGGTTGTCACTCCTAAACGGCGTGTGAGGTAAGGCGGTGATTTAAATGATCGAGGCAATAAAAAATTTTGTTATCGACCTGTTTGAATCGCACCGCACGAGGAAAATCGGCTTTATAACGGGGCTTATCACGGGCGTAGCAATTTTGATTCTCGGTTTCTTCAACACGCTTTTTATCTTCTTGTGCGGAGTGATTGGACTGTTCGTGGGGTCGCGTTTCGACAGCAAAGATGACTTGGTTGAAAAGATCCTCCATAAGCTAGACGAGATCTTGCCGGAGAACATTCAGCGTTGGTAAAAATTTTTAGGGGAAGAATTTATGAGCCGCAAACTTGCACGAGAGGCAGCATTCAAGGCGTTATTCCAGTTAGATTTTAATTTCGAGGAAGACAGGCGCGAAGAGAGCGAGACCCTTGCGATAGAGACGATGTTTGACGACGAGCCGAAGCTTACGAGTAAACGAGATTTTGCTTATGTTGAAGGTTCGGTCAAGGGAACGCGGGCGCACCTCGAAGAGATTGACGCAATGATAACGGCGCACTTAAAAGATTGGACGTTGTCTCGAATCATGGCGGCTGACAGAAATATTTTGCGACTCGCCGTGTACGAGATGAAATTTGCTGAACCAGCAATTCCAAAAGGCGTCGCCATAAATGAAGCGGTGGAGCTTGCCAAAAGATACGGCACTGATGATTCAGCGCGATTCGTAAATGGCATACTCGAATCCATTTCAAAATAAAAATTCCCCCCGACGGTCGGTTGACTATCGGGGGGTTTTCTTATGCCCTTATCGCCTCAAGCAACGCCGAACAACTAAGCAAAATGTCCTGATAGCTTGCGGCGTAGTCGTCGGTGTACCACGGGTCATCAACGTCGCGATGCTCGCCCGCAAAGTCCATGAGCAGAAAAATTTTCTTATCGGGGTCGCCGCCGCAAATCTCTTTCATGTCCGAGACGTTGGAACGGTCAAGCCCTATCAGATAATCAAAGCGGGCGTAGTCACTAGCAAGCAAAAGTTTGGACGTGCGCCGCGTGAACGGAACATTATTTTTCCTTAGCTCGTGTGCAGTGCCTTCTGACAGGGGCGTACCTATTGACGGATGACAGCCCGCCGACTCGATTAGAAAATCCTTTTCAAGCCTCGCGCCCGCAACCAAATGTTTCATGACAAATTCAGCCATTGGACTGCGGCAGATATTCCCGAAGCACACGAAAATTATTTTTGTCATAAGCTACCTCCAAAAGCAAGCGATAATCAGTGCAGGCAACATGTTCGCGACGTTGATTTTTTTATTGGGTAAGAGCAAGTTGACGCCGACGCCGCAGATTAGAACATTGCCGACGCTTGAGAGATTCGCTAGAGCCGCCGCCGTCATGAAAGGTTCGATTAGCCCCGCGCCGAAGGTTATCGCCCCTTGAAAAAGCCCGACGCTCACGAACGAGAAGATACAACCCTTGCCGAGGCTCGCCGTCATCACCAGAATAATTATCGCGTCGAGGGCGGACTTTGCAATTAAAATCGTGGCGTCATGTAGCAAACGGTCGTTAATCGCGCCGATAACCGCCATAGCCCCAACGCAAACCGTAAGCGACGCCGTGACGAACGCATCAACAAACTTTGCGTCGCCGTCATTGCCCGAACGATTTCGCAACCAAATGCCTAGCCGCTCAAACTTGCCGTCAATGTCGATGATTGCTCCGATTAGCCCGCCGCCGATTAGGCTTGCGATTAAAAGCATGGTGTCCAAGTTCTTCAACGCGCCGTCGATGCCGAGGAAGATAACCGCCAATGCGCACGCGTCTAGCAATGTCCGCTGAATGTTCGCCGTCAACAACTTCCCGCCGAAAAGACCAATCAGCCCGCCGCCGATAATCCCCACGACGTTAATCAGCGTTCCGAGTCCTGCGAAGTGAAATTCATTCAAAGCGTCTCCAACTCCTCAGCCGCGCCCAAAATCGCAATCGCCGCGTGCTCGAAGGTCAAGCCGCCCTGCAAGTACACCGCGAACGGTTCACGCAACGGGGCGTCCGCTGATAGTTCAATCGACGCGCCCTGAACGAAAGTCCCAGCCGCCATGATAACTTGGTCTTCGTAGCCGGGCATATCCCACGGCTCCGGCGTCGCAAACGAGTCGACGGGCGAGAAACTTTGTATCGCGTGGCAGAACTTTATAAGCTTGTCCGCCGTGCCGAGTGCAATCGCCTGGATAATGTCGCCGCGAACGTCATTGGGCAGAGGGTTGACTTTGTAGCCGAGCTTAGAGAAGAAGCCTGCCGCGAAGATTGCGCCCTTTAACGCTTGCGCGGTGACGTGCGGAGCCATAAACAGTCCTTGATATAAAAGACGCGGCGTCCCTAAACTCGCGCCGAGTTCGTCGCCCATGCCCGGTGCCGTCAATCGATACGACGCAAGCTCAACCAAATCCCTCCTGCCGACGATATAGCCGCCCGTGGGAGCAAGTCCGCCGCCGATGTTCTTTATCAGACTGCCCGCAACTAAATCCGCGCCGACTTCGACAGGCTCTCGCGTCTCGACAAATTCGCCGTAGCAGTTATCGACGAACGCCACGCAATCAGGATTAGCCGCCTTGACTGCCGAGCAAATTTGCTCAATGTCGTCAATCGTCAGGGGCTTGCGCATAGAGTAGCCTCGACTGCGTTGAATCATTGCCAGCTTAGTCTTCGGGCTTATGAAATGCTTAATCGCTTTGATGTCGACGTTGCCATTGACCAGCGGCAATTCACGATAGCTTATGCCGAATTCCTTTAGCGAACCTTTAGCGGCGTGTGCATGACCGATAACCGTCTGCAACGTGTCGTAGGGTGCGCCCGTCAACGAAACTAATTCATCATCGGGGCGCAGGATTCCAAATAACGCCGCCGCTAGTGCATGAGTCCCCGAAACAAATTGCGTTCTCACGAGTGCCCGCTCCGCCTTGAAAATCTCAGCAAAGAGTTCGTCCAACTTCTCGCGCCCGATGTCGCCGTAAGCGTAGCCCGTCGACGTTTTGAAGTGTGCGTCCGAAACTTTGAGCCGTCGCATTGCCTCCAAAACTTTTAGCGTATTGCGTTCGGAAGTCTCTTCCACGTGTCCGAAGTTCTCGGCGACCTCGGCTAGCACAGTTCTTTTCAAGTTAAGCAAAGTCATTCTCCTCTAGGCATAGAAATTTTTAGGGCGTCGCGCAGATTGTCCACGGGCAAGAGCTTGACTTTATCGGCTGACGACTTCGACACCTCGGCAAAGTTTTTCTTCGGCAAGATGATATTCGTAAAGCCCATGCGGATTGACTCCTCGACGCGCTGCCGAGCCTTACTGACTGCCCGAACCTCGCCGCTTAAGCCGACCTCCCCGAAGATGACGCATTGCGGCAAAAGTTTCCTGTTCGCGAAACTCGACGCCAACGCAATCGCAATCGGCAAATCGGTCGCCGGCTCGTCAATCTTTATCCCGCCCGCCGTCTTGACGTAGACATCACACGCGCCGATACTCAGCCGCAATCGCTTTTCCAACACGGCAAGTAGCAGTTGAATCCGTTTAATGTCGACGGCGTCTGAAGTTCTGCGCGGCGGCATAAAAGGCGTTGGGGCAACCAACGCTTGCACTTCGACGAGCAATGGACGCGTGCCTTCGACGGTCGGGACGATTACGCTGCCAATGTCGTCGGCTCGTTCGGGCAAGAAGAGTTTCGACGCATCGGGCACGTCCTCAAGTCCGGTGTCGCGCATTTCAAATAGTCCAATCTCGCTTGTCGCCCCGAACCTGTTCTTTATCGCCCGCAATACTCGGAAGTCTGCATTGCGCTCGCCCTCAAAAAATAAAACCGTGTCGACGATGTGCTCAAGCACTCGCGGTCCGGCTAAGTTCCCGTCCTTTGTCACGTGCCCGATTATAAACGTCGTGACGCCCAAAGACTTCGACAGCCGCATTAGCCCCGCTGAACACTCCCGCACTTGTGACACGCTACCAGGTGCGCTCTCTATCTCCGAACGGTAAATCGTTTGTATCGAGTCGACGATTAGCAATTCTGGCTGAAGGTGTTCGACGTGATGAGTTATCCGCTCGAAATTGTTTTCCGCGCAAATGTACAGTTCGTCCGCTAAGGCGTTTAATCGCTCGGCTCGCATTCGGATTTGCCGTGAGCTTTCCTCGCCCGTCACGTATAAAACTTTCCGTCCGCCGCGTGCAACGTTAGCACAAACCGCCAAAGTCAAACTCGACTTGCCAACGCCGGGGTCGCCCGCAATCAGGATTATCGAACCTGGAATCAATCCGCCGCCCAATACCCTATCAAGCTCACCCGAACCCGTCATGAAGCGCGGCAACTCTTCCATATCGACTTCGGCAATCCGTCGCGGCGTCTCAAATGTCGTCGTCAATGCGTGGGCACTCTTCGTATCAGCAGTAGCGACTTCTTCCTCAACAAGCGTATTCCAATTACCGCACGCAGGACATTTGCCCAGCCACCTAGCCGACTCCGCGCCGCACTCTTGGCAGACGTATTTAACTTTCTTCTTCGCCAATGAATTTCAACTCCTAATCACTCCGCTAACTTGATGAATGGTGACGTATAATTAAAATCGACGTACTCGACGGGGTGCGGATTAGTCGCCAGGTCTCGCAGGAAGTCTTCTGTTAAATGCGCCTTCTCGTCAAGCCGCTCCAACTTGCCAATGCGTATCTGAACCGCCCGCTCCGTCGCCGTGTACATAACGATATAATCCGCCTCGACAATCGCAACCTCGCTTAGCTGATTCAACGTGTCCTCATTGAGCCGTTGCAGGAAGTCGAGAATCTTTTTGACAATCTCATCGTCCACGGTGTCGCCGATATACAAATCGCGGACGGCGGCTCCAGTTATCATCGGGATTTGCATCGTCTTTATCGTCTTGTAGCTGTCGAGAATCATTCCGTTGTGATCAAGGTCAAGATAGCCATAGTCGCAAGTAATCGTTGCAAGCGGTCTCCGTTCCTTAATCTTAATTTCCAATGTGCGCGGCAACTTACGACGGACGCTAACTTCTTCAATGCGTAAATCCTTCGACAGGCGGCTTTGCACAACATCAGTTTCCAATTTGAAGAGCGGCTCGCCCATGTAGATATTCCCTATGCGCAAGATGTCTTCTTCGGTTAAGTACTTCGCGCCGTCAAGTCGTATCTCTTTTAGCGTGAAGAACGGCACGTAGACAAAGAACCCCAAAACCGCCGCACTTACGACAAGGAAGATTAAACCCCTGAAGACTCGTCCGAAGCTCCGACGCCTCCTAATCACTGCCATAATCTCACCTCGCCGCAAAAATTTTTCACTGATTATAGCCGACCTCGCGCCTTTGTGCAAATGAATCGCCCGCCCCAGCAAACCTTTACAACAAATAAGGCAAACTGTATAATGCGCAAAAAAGAAGGTGTGACTAATGGAATTTCATTCGACAACGATAGTAGCAGTGAAACGCGGCGGCAAGGTTGCAATCGCGGGCGACGGGCAAGTAACCTTTGGCAACTCAACTGTCATGAAGTCGACGGCAAGAAAAGTTCGGCGACTCTATCACGACAAGATAGTTGCAGGGTTCGCAGGGTCTGTGGCAGATGCGTTCACACTGTTTGAGAAGTTCGAGGAGAAACTTGAGCAAACGCACGGACACTTACAACGGGCAGCAGTCGCCTTAGCTAAGGACTGGCGCACGGATAAAATCTTGCGACGGCTGGAGGCTCTGCTACTTGTGGCGGACAAGGATAAAATCTTGCTCCTATCCGGCAATGGCGAAGTCATCGAGCCTGACGGCGATATTGCGGCAATCGGTTCGGGCGGCTTCTATGCATTGGCGGCGGGACGAGCCTTAACAAATCATACGGAGTTGACTGCCTCCGAGATTGCTAAAGAGGCTCTGTCTATCGCGGCGGATATTTGCGTATTCACGAACAAAAACATTATCGTTGAGGAACTTGACTAGGGAGGCAGTTTAATTGGCTAAGAAGAAAATTACACAGGAACTCGGCTTGAATGACCAGACGCCCCGCGAGATAGTGGCGGAGCTTGATAAATACATTGTCGGGCAGGACGAGGCAAAAAAATCTGTGGCAATCGCGCTTAGAAATCGTTGGCGCAGTCACAAGTTGCCCGATGAAATGCGCGACGACGTTATCCCGAAAAATATCCTGATGATTGGTTCGACGGGCGTCGGCAAAACGGAAATTGCTCGGCGGCTTGCTCGGCTCGTGCGTGCCCCGTTTATCAAAGTCGAGGCGACGAAGTTCACGGAAGTTGGCTACGTCGGGCGCGATGTTGAATCGATTATCCGCGACCTCGTTCAAACGGCAGTGCGCATGGTTCGCAAGCAACGTACAGAAGAAGTCAAAGAAAAAGCCGCCGTCAACGCGATTGAACGACTGCTTGACGTGTTAGTACCAGAGCCAAAGCGTTCGCAAAATCCGCTGGGGAAACTTTTCGGCAATGCTGACACCGAGACGCCGCCCGCCGAAGTCGATGACGCCAAAAAGCCCGGTCGCGAATTCGTCCGCAAACGTCTTCTGGCTGGCAAGCTTGAGGAGCAAGTCATTGAGCTTGAAGTCGCTGACCACGCAAAGCCTATGGTCGGCATGTTCAGCGGGTCGAGCCTTGAGGGCATGGGCGATAACCTTCAAGATATGGTCTCAAGTCTCATGCCTAAGCGTATGCGCAAACGCAAAGTCACAGTCGCCAATGCCCGCAAGATTTTAGAACAGGAAGAAGCGGAGAAACTCATTGATATGGAAGAAGTCGCCGAAACTGCCGTTGAGCTTGCCGAACGTAGCGGAATCGTCTTCCTTGATGAGATTGATAAAGTTGCCGTCAAAGGTTCAAGCTCCGGACCGGACGTGAGCCGCGAGGGTGTGCAACGGGACATCCTGCCAATCGTCGAAGGTTCGACCGTCATGACTAAGTATGGACCTGTCAAGACCGATTACATCTTGTTCATAGCGGCGGGCGCGTTCCATACTGCTAAGCCTTCCGACCTTATTCCCGAACTGCAAGGACGTTTCCCAATCCGCGTTGAGCTGAAGTCACTGCTTAAGGCGGACTTCGAGAAAATCTTGACGGAGCCGCAGAACGCTTTACTTAAGCAGTACAAAGCCCTGCTTCAGACGGAAGGACTTGCGCTTGACTTCAAAGCGGAGGCAATCGAACACATAGCCGAGCTTGCCGAACACGTCAACGAACAATCCGAGGACATCGGCGCACGCAGACTGCACACCTTGCTTGAAAAGTTGTTAGAGCAAATCTCCTTCGAGGCACCCGACATGGTAAAGGGCGGCAAGACCGAAGTCATCATCGACGCGGCTTACGTCGACGAGCGGCTTAAAGACATCGCCAAGAACAAAGACCTTTCGCAGTTCATCTTATAAACAGTGCAGTAAACATCACTGACAGTCACGGAGAACATTCGCGGCTGTTATTTTTTAAGGAGGTGGACAATATGCCCAACGGCAAATGCGGAGTAAATTTAACATGGCAACTGGAAGGCACGACGCTAACCATAGGCGGCACGGCTGATATGGATGATTATGGCTGGATTTTTAGCAAGGCTCCTTGGCGCGTGAAGTCTGAATCGATTATAAGGGTTATCATTGAATATGGCACCACGTCCATTGGCAAAAATGCTTTCAGGAACTGCGAGAACTTGAAATCGATAACAATCCCAGAAAGTATCTCGTCTATTGGTGAAGCCGCTTTCATTAGTTGTTGGAAGTTGAAGTCAATAGCAATCCCAGAGGGCGTAATGTCCATTGATAAACAGGTCTTTAGTTATTGCTGGCGGCTTAAGGTTATAACCCTTCCAAATAGCCTAGAGTTTATCCGCGACCAAGCCTTTAGCTTTTGTTGGAGCCTAAATGGCATAAAGATTCCCAGTGGCGTAACGTTTATTGGCGACCAAGCCTTCAAGGATTGCAAGAGCCTAACTAGCATAAAGATTCCCCCTAGCATAAAGTTCATTGGCAAAAATATCTTTGACGGTTGCATTGCTCTTAAAAGTGTTTATTACCCTGCCCACTCTGGTTTAGAAAGAGTTTTGCAAAATGGTAGCGATATACAGCTCATCCCATATTCAATCAATTAGGAGGTTTTTTCATGGCAATAACTCAACTCAACATCATCAAAAGGTTTATGCACTCGTTGGACTTAAACGCAATCACTTCGGGCAAGGACGCATTGAGCCAAGCAATCGCTTACGCTTCGGGCGGCTACCTCACCGACATCACCACGGCTATAAATAAAATGCTTAAGGAGCTTGACACCTACGGCGCAACAAAATTTCTCTCGGACAGGTGCGGCATAAACCTAAGCAACGCGGACACCGGAGCAATCACAGGTTCGGACGCTGGCGGCTCCAAAGCCAAGGCGGCGGCGAGTATCGTCCCGGAGAGCGGCAAGCTAAACACGAGCTTTAATGCCAACTCGTTCACGACTAAGGACGGCTTGACCATACGCCTTTACAGCTCACCGACGACCGCCGACGAAAAGTACATGTGGCAAGCCCTGAAGACTTGGTGGGCGGAGGCAGGCTTGACGCTTATCAAGAATTCCTACGGCTACAGCTTCGCGGACGACGACGCCACAGTTAAAGACCTAACGATTCGATTCAAGAAGGACAAGAGCAGTAGCTACCTTGCCTCCACGAGCTATCCACAATATATTAACGGGCACTACACGCGGCTTTTGACGATAAACACGGCGCAGTATAAGAACTTCGCAAGCGGCGACGTGAACGGTCAAAGCTCGGTTGCCAAAGGTTACTTGGATAGGACGCTTGCTCACGAACTGACGCACGTCGTTATGATGTCTAAGGTCGATTGCTTTAGAGCACTGCCGCAATTTATCTTAGAAGGCTTAGCGGAACTCACGCACGGCATCGACGACTTGAGGACGGACGTTATCAAGAGCCTAGCGAAGAGTCCCACAAAGCTAAAAAGTTCCCTGAGCTTGTCGACGGGGTCGGGCGTCGCAAATGCTTATGCGGGCGGCTATATCTTCCTGCGTTGGTTCGCTAAGCAAGCCGCGTCGAATTATTCTTCCGTCAGTCATTCCTTGACCCTCGACACTGGCAAGCTAATCTTTGGCGACTCCAACGCTAATTCACTCGTCGGCGGCACGGGCAAGGATTCAATCTTCGGCGCGGCGGGCAATGATACGCTTTACGGCAACGGCGGCAAAGATATTCTCTGGGGCGAGGACGGCAACGATATAATCTACGGCGGCACAGGCAATGACACGCTAAACGGCGGCGCGGGCGCAGATTCTTTGAGCGGCGGCAAGGGCAATGACTTCCTAACGGGCGGCGCAGGCGATGATGTCTTCGCTTACACGGCAGGCAACGACATTATCACCGACTACGCGACGGGCGATAGGATTTATCTCAACGTCTCGGACATTTCAAAAAGCACAGTCAGCGGCTCCAATGTTATCTTCACGGTCGGCACAGGCAAGATAAGTGTTCAAGGCGCGAAGGGCGAGCGAATTACCCTGCTTGACACGTCGGGCAAGGAGTATTCGACAATCGTGGGCGGCACGACCTTAATCGTAAACGACCTGAGCAAGTCGCCCGTGACTGTCAGCTCAGACATTAAAATTATCGACGGCTCTGAGCGCACCAAGGCTGTTAAAATCACCGGCAATTCATTAGCCAACAAGATTCAAGGCGGCTCGTCGAAGGATACGATTTACGGCGGGTCGGGCAATGACTCAATCGCGGGCGGCGCAGGCAACGATAAACTTTACGGCGACGCAGGCAAGGACACTATCGGCGGCGGGTCGGGGCATGATTCCATAAGCGGCGGGGCGGGCAACGATAAACTTTGGGGCAACGCTGGCAACGACTCCATAAGCGGCGGCGACGGAAATGATACGATTTGGGGCGGCGCGGGCAATGATTCCCTCTGGGGCGACGCCGGAGCCGATAAATTCGTCTACGCTAGCGGCAAGGATATAATCTTCGGTTTCGCGAACAACGACACCTTGACGCTTGACGGGCTGGACTTCACCTCGTCGTATAAAAATGGAGCCGTCACACTCACTTTTGACGACGGCTCCGTAACTCTCAAGGACTTCACGGCAACGACCTTCCACATTGACAACAGCACCTATAAAATCAGCGGCTCCAAGCTCGTTAAGAAATAAACTACCTCGGACTGCCTCGCGGCGGTCTTTTTTTATCGGGCTAAGATGATTTCCTCAATGCGTGCGCTCTGTGCCTCGCGGGTGCTGATAACTCCAGTCTTCTCCATTGCGTCGATAACGATAAGTTGCCTCTGCTTAGCAAG
>JAFQZB010000397.1 GCA_017406175.1 Selenomonadaceae bacterium
CTTTTCCCATTTGTACTTACGCATATTGGAGAACAAGGGCGCGATGACGTCCCATTGCTCGTCCGTTAAATCTGTTTCGTATTTTTTTCTCATAATATACTTATCATATCACTTTTTGGATGTGAACACACGTTCTAAGAGTTGGCTTCAGTAAGAGCATATTGCTCCAAATCATTTTTGAGAATGTATTTTTCAACAAGCTCCCCGTTCTGTGTGTAAGTTATCTTCGTGAAGTCTGGGTCATTTTCTATTATATCTGGTGGAGTTGTTAGCGTGCTTATGTCGTAATAAACGTCGTTTTTCTCGTCGTAAACAAAGTCGCCGCCTCTGGTCACGCCGTCCGAATAAGTCTCATATTAGTAAGTCTTTAACATGACGAAGGACTTTGCGATAACGTAGCCCTCGAAATTGTTTTGGTTGCCGTTTATGACAACGGGGCTGTTCGGGAAGAAGAATATCCCGCGGAAGTCCTCGTTGAAGTTTATAATCACCGGCAAGGAGTCGCGAACGTGATTATCGGTTTTGGAGGAGTCGAAGTCACTTACCTTTTCGGGACCAGTGTAGTAGAAAAATACGGGGCGGTCGCTGTAGTAGCCCTCGTGTTCGCGCCGGAAGTGTATTTGGTCGTGTTGGCTACGTTGAGGTTTATGATTATCTGGCGCACGGAGGAGGCATTGTTGCCTGGGCTACCTTTAACTATGCCAGTTTCTGGATCCTTATAGTAACCGTTGCCGTCGTGAACAGGCTCGCTTTCAATGCGCACATACAACGGGTCGGGCGGGTCTCTGGCGATTTGTGCGATTATCTCTTCCTTAGACAAGTCTTTGAAAACATCTTTGTTAGCTGCCTTTTGCTTATTGACCATGTCGTTGTAAGCGGCTTCGTTATTCCACAAATAATTGGCGTCACGCACGGGATACGGGAACTTGTCGTCGTTGTCGTCGACGGACTCAAAGTTAATCGTGCCGTGAATCCTGCGCTGAAGATTTTCATCGCCCGTGAGAGTTTTCACTGTACCATCTTCCGTGAAGAAATGCGTCCAGCCTTTGCCCGTGTCGGACTTGGCGTTGTCTATGCCCAGATCCAAATCTTTTGCTTCCATTTTGCTCATATCGGTTTGCCAGTCAACAAACAGGTTGTCGTAGCCCGTCTGGTCCATTGGGCCTATCGAGTTATAAGGGTTAGCTTTTCTGACTGCATCATTGTTGCCGTACTTGCCGCCTTTGCCGTTCAAGCGCAAAAGTTCAAAGCGGTGTTTGTCGCCTTCACGATATTTATTGCCCGTCGACAGGACGGAACGATTATCGGCGTTATCGCTGTTGTCGCCTTTTTTACTTTTAATGTGATCCCAGCTCAAGTAAGTTTGACTTTTCGCAAGGGCGTCCGTCTGCTCTAATAAATTTGGTCCTTGTTTATAGTGCGTAATCTTAGCGACGGACTGAACCCTTGCGGTCATTGGCTTGAACCAGCCGGGCATAAAGAAATGCTTAACCTCCTCCTCCAGCACGACTTGATACCACATCGTGTAATAGCCGTAGTCGCTCCAGTCTTGCGCCCTGCCATAGAGATTGCTTTTGAAATTTAACTTGTTGTCTTCATCGTAAGCATCAACGATTGTATTGCCTGTCCAAGTGGCGTCGGAAAAAAGCGATATTATTTTTGACGTACTCTTTAGCTTTTGCTTCACCTGTTGCCTTGCTTCGCGGGGAAAGCACAGGTTCACCGGTGTTGTTAGGATTAAGAACATAACTTGGAACGAAATCGATAAGTTTGGCGTCGCTGTAATCGGATAACGTGCCCTCGTCCTCCAGGAATTTCCACGCACCCGCCATAACTGCCGCGTCCGCCGCGTTCTGCATTCTTGAGACCTTCAGGTAATACCAGCCGAGATCCAGCCCCACGCCTCCCAGCAAAAATATCATGGGAACCATCAGAGCATAGAACACGGCAACTTGTCCTCGTCGTATGAAGCATTGCTTAATATCCTTAAACATTTAATCGCCTCCAAAGATTTTGTCAGAGTTTGTTACTAAGCGATACATCTTAAACTGCATCATGCTATCTTATGGTGCTTTCATGTCAAATTCTCGAATTGCTTCACCTCTTTATTATCTTGCGGAACGTTCAATCAGCTAGCTTAAAGCGCGGGTCGCATTCAAAGACCCTGTGCCACGGCAAAGAAACTTTTAAATCTTCCAGACGCAAGCCCTGCGGCAAAATCAGATTAGCGGCGGCGAAGGCTCTTATTTTCTCCGTCGTCAGGTCGTTCATCTTAGGAGTTAAGTTGCCAATCTTGTACGGGTCAACGCCTAAGCGATAACATTCGGCGGTAATCTCTTGGCGGACGTTCGCTTGATAAGCCCACTCGTCAAGGTAACGCGTCGTCAAAAGCTCGGCAATGTCCCGCTCGTCCATAAACTTAGTCAAGACACTCGCGCCGATTAAAAAGCCGCTTGAGTTCGTCGCCGTGTTCCAGCCGCCATAAGCCCGAATTCTGTACTGCAGGTCGTCTTTCTTTAGCTGATTCATAAGCGCGTTGTCTGCGCCATTCGCAAAAGCTATGTCAGCGATTGCCACGGGGTAACCCGCCTCAAGGAAACTCTTGACGGGCTTAAGGAAAGTTTTCAGGTCGCCGCGGAGCCGAAGCTTGTTCTTCTTAACGTCGGGAGCCTCGAAGGTCTTTCCATTGCCACGAGTGTTGACGGCTAAAATCAAGTCGGCACGTTCGGGAGCAGGAATCCTCAAGCCGCCCGCCGCAATAATCGCCGCGTCAATCGAAATGCCAATCGGCTCGTTGCAGTAAGTTGGGAAAGTCGCCGCGCCCTTGCCGTCGTTGTACATGACACTAACGAACGGAATTTGGTCGCGGTCTTTGTTAATGGCACGGGAAATCATCAACATGCCGAGTTCGTCTGCACCAGAGGTGACTTGCACGACGGTCTTGCCCAAGTCCTTTGCGTGGTCGGTTAGGTAACGGCTTTCCTTGTGCGTCTGAGAGAAAATCGCGCTATCGTCGCAACCGAGCAAAAAGTAATCGAAGACACCTTCCCGCGTCAAGTCAATCAGATATTTGTTGGCGTCGAAGTTCTTCGCTCGGCGTGCAAACCAATCGTCGAGATATTCTTTTGGAATGTCCGCCGCCAATTTCTTTAAAGTCCGTTCGTCGCCGCCGTTAGTTTTTCCCATCTCTTTTTTGTCAAGCAGTGCCGTGTATTGAAAAATCTTCGCGCCGTATGTGTGATAGTATTCGGGCTCCGCGCTGGCATTACTTCCTGAACGCGGCGTGCGCATGACAGTTCCGAAAGCGTAAATCGTCAAGTAAGGAAATTTTTCATCGAAGGATTGGAAACGTTTTGCGCGAGCCATAATCTCTTGCGGGTCGAGATTTTGAATCCGCGAATCGACAAGACTGCCATAAAGCATTGCGTCCGTCGAGATTGCGGCGAAGTCGGCTTGCGGGGCAGTTTCTTCCAGCCACGCCCAAAGCTTATCGGGGTCGCCCGTGTGCGTGTTGCGTCCGAGAAGTTCTGTCGGCGGCGTCAAAAGTTCGTAGCCGAGCTTCTCAGCCACTTGCACCACCTGATATAAATTGCACGGGCGGTCGTCTATCGGCACGTACAGAATCTTTTTGCCTTGCGCCAATACCGTTGAAGTCATCATCATTATCACCAACGTTACAAATAAAAAAAGTATTCGCCTCAATGTTTTCTCCTCCCGTAATTTTTTCGGGCATTATAACAAAAAATTTTAAATCTGCCAAAGGTTTTCCGTTGACTTTAAGGCTATTCTAACTTACAATCAGCGACGGAGGTGGGTTAAGAATGTTAGACAAAAGATTAGACCCCGAACAAGCTAAAAAAGTTCAAGAGTCGAAATGGTATCCCAAGTATCACGTCGCGCCGCCGGTTGGGTGGCTCAACGACCCGAATGGCTTTTCCTACTACAAGGGCGAGTATCACATTTTCTATCAGTATCATCCGTATTCCGTGAACTGGGGACCCATGCACTGGGGTCATTCCACAAGTAAAGACCTTTGCCACTGGGAACATCAGCCGATTGCCATTACGCCCGGCGCATTCTCCGAAGGGCACGAATGGTACGACTGGGACGGTTGCTTCAGCGGTTGCGGTTATGAGTTTGAAGGCAAGCTCTGGCTTATGTACACGTCGCAAAAGTTCAACGGTCCGGGCGGCGTCAATTCTTCCGCCGGAAATCCTTCTGGTTATAATCCTTCGGGCAGTTCGGGCGGCGGCAATGTCACCGAGCGTCAGTGCTTTGCTTATTCCGAAGACGGCATTAACTTCACGAAGTACGAAAAAAATCCGGTCATTGATATTCCGAACGATCATCCGATTATCGCAAACATCGACTTCCGCGATCCGAAAATCTGGGATCACAACGGCAAATATTACTGCGTAATTGGCAACAGAATTCGCGACCGCTCCCGTACGCAAATTGTCCTGTTCGAGTCCGATAACTTCTTTGACTGGACATTCAAATCCGTCGTCGCCATTTCTAAGCCGGATTACTCCGAAGGCACCATGTGGGAATGCCCTGGCTTTGCGCATTTCGGCGACAAGTACGTCATGATCACTTCGCCGCAACATGTCCCGTACAAAGGCTATATGTTCCACAATATTCACCAAGCTGGCTACATGATCGGCAATCTCGATTACGATCAAGGCGTATTCTATCGCGGCGACTTCTTCACGTTCGATCACGGCTTCGACTTCTACGCAACCACAATGATGAAAAATCCTGAAGGTCGCTACTTCATCATTGCTTGGATGGCTGCTTGGCAAAGTCCTTTCCCCGAACAGGCTGACGGCTGGGCAACGATGCTTACTATTCCGCGTGAACTTCAGCTCAGAGAAGACGGCAGAGTTTATACCATTCCGCCCAAAGAACTCGAATGTATGCGCGACGAAGGCGTTCACTACAAAGATCTTTCCCTCGATAAGACAACCACTCTTGACGGCGTTAAAGGTACTTGCGGCGAATTGCTCTTTGATGTCGACGTTAATGCTTCGGGCAATAACTTTGAGTTTGAGCTCTTCTCGAATTGCAAAGACGAAAAAACAGTCGTCAAATACTACCTCGAAGAGGGCAAACCCGTTATGGAACTTAACCGCGACCAAACGATTGAGGGC
>JAFQZB010000398.1 GCA_017406175.1 Selenomonadaceae bacterium
GACCGAACGTCGCCTTCACTGACGAACATCAGAAAAATGCTGAGGCTTGTATTAAGGAAGTCGACGTTTGTATTTTCGTTATGAATTATTCAAATCACTTGACGAACGACGAAGTCACCTTCCTGAAAAACATTCACAGCTTTTTTAAGGATAACAATAAATTTTATTCGCTGTTCATAACGGTCAATCGCATTGATGAACGTTATGCCGTCAACGAGGAAAAATCCGTCGACCGTATTCTTGATTATATCGGCTCAAGACTTGAAGCCCTCACGCCGCCTTATAAAAACATCGTCATTTTCGGGACGAGCGCATTGCAAAGCTTTTATCTGGACGGCGTTATCGATTTGGTTAAGGCTGACAGGCGCGAAGACGGCGAAGACGTTGACGCATTGCCGCTTATCGACGCCGATTCAATTCGCCCGCTCAAACGTGCTCACAAGGACGCTTTGACCCCGATTAAATTTATCGGCGACGCGCTGGGCAACTTGGAAGATTTTCACGGCATAGAAAAAGCAACCGAAAAAGAACTTTACGCGCTTAGCGGAGTGCCGCAACTTTGGAGTTACACGCAATATATCGGCGGCTCCAAGACGGATGTTGAAATTGTCGACAGTGTAGTCGGAAAATTCGACACGGCATTTGACGAAGTGAAAAACTCTCTGATTGTTGCCGATTTGCTCGACTTGACTGACAAGGACAGAAAATATCTGCTCGAACTCGTCGAACTCATTAAAGGCTTGCGCGTCGAAGTCGAAAATGCGATTGATGCTGTGCGTCCGCTTATGGGCGAAGGAAAGATTTATCGGGCAGTGGACAACGTAGGTGAAAGCGTTCGCAGTAATCGCCGTCAAGCACAAAATGACGCTGTTGCCAGAAGCAAAGATATTTTGAACAACGCGGGCTTAAGTTCAAGTGATGTTGAATTCATGGCAAAAGGTCAGCAACCTCAGAAGATAAAAGATCTTAACCGAACAATCGCGCAGATGGTTTTAGCTGTTAACAAACGCAGCGTAGCAACTTTGGATAAAGTCAAAGAAAAAATTTGCAACACGTATATTCGCGACGCTGAAAAGGCAATTCAAACGGCGCAGGAAACAATTACTCAAAAGACAGACGAAGTCAAGAAGAAAGTTACGAACGCGACCGCCAAAAGTATCATGGAGAGTTTCAAGACGCCGACTTTCCCACCCGCCATTGACCGCTTGATGGCAGAATTTCAGCGAATCGACGCCGGTGTTGACAACGGACTTTTGAGCGGTGCCGCCAAAGGTTCTCATCGCGTCGAATACGAACAGAAAACCCGTACCGAATACAGAACTGTGGAAAAACAAGAAATAAGGACGGGAACACGCAAACGCGAAGCAAGCGGCATTTGGTAAAATATTCGTTCTTTTTTCGGCAAGGATTACTATGAAGATTATGATTACGTCTATAAATGGAATGAAGAAGAGCCCTATCAAGTTTCTTACACCGTCTCGCATGATGTTTACGATGTCGAAGCTTTTAAGCGCGAAATAGCTCGCGAACTTCAATTCAGAATTTCCAGAGCTATAGAAGATGCGCACGACAAAATGGATTCGGCAGTCAAGGACGAGATTAGAAAAATTTTCTCGAACGTCCAAGCGCAATGCGACCAAATCGGTGCCAGCTACAAACGACTC
>JAFQZB010000399.1 GCA_017406175.1 Selenomonadaceae bacterium
ATGCCAATATAACCTTCCTGAACTAAATCTTCAAATGTCAGTTGCGAACTAAAAATTTTTTCGTACTTCGCGGCGAACTTTTCGACCAGTCCGCGATTTTTTACGCAAAGGTCTTGGCGCGCCTGTTCGTCACCGTCTTGAATCAGTTTAATCAATAATTTGTTCGGCACTTTTATTTCGTGCGCTTTCCTGTTGATAAGCGGCTGAACTTCTCCAGAAAATTCTTCGTCGGGCGGAGAAGTTATTTCGTCAACGATTTCAATCTTCAAATTGTCTTGAATCGCATAACAAATGGGGTATTGTTCCTTCAGCGGCAGGAAACCAAAAATTTTATCGAAGTCATCGTAAGTCAGCACGCCGTCGACAACGTAAGGTCGAATTACTTTCCGAATCTCTTCCACGTCAATGAAATTTTGCCGCGATATTTTGTCGACGATTTCAATTTTCAAATTGTCTTGAATAAAATCGGCAATATCATATTGTTTCGCTTTTGACATAGAGCCAAAAATTTTTTCAAAGTCATCCCAAGTCATTTCGTTACCGACAATGCAAAGACGAATTGCTTTTAAAACTTGCTCTGAATCCATAAAATTCCTCCTCAAGAAATTTTTCTTCAACCTAAAAGAAATATCCTGCAAAATTTTCCACAATTCCTCAATACAATCTACAGTCAGCTATTTGAAAACGACTATCAAGAAAATTTTTTGTGCGGTCGGAGGCGTCGCAATGGCAACCTTTCGCCTTAAAAGGATAGACTACTCCCGTAATGAACCTAATAAAGTGGACGAGGAGACTTAAACAAATCCTCCTCCGCTGGTTCAGGCAACCCCCACCCAATAAATAATTTCTTCAACCAGTCATATACAAAATCATAAGCTTTAGAGATATTGAAACCAGCAGACTTCACGAAATTGGCAATGATACGCTTAACCTCAATAACTTTAAGATTCCGGTAAAGCAAATGATAGACTTCATCTCTGAGTCCAACAATAGAAAACTCTTTAGGTCTACTCATCGCAGAAACGGGGTCACGGTCTGGATGTTGCTTAAAATACTCGTTGATAACGGCTTTAAAACCTCTGGCAAAGCGGAAACAAGATTTACCTTTAGTAGCAATCGCATACTCGTTCCAAAGGTCAGCAATCTCAGCAGTTGGCGGAACTCTCAACAAATCAAACGGACAAATCGCATTTTTGTTTAGCGAGTTAGTAAGTTCCTTGTCGCCGCCATACATCTCAGCAGAATCACAACCCATAATCTTGGCAAAATAATCAGTATCATTAACTTGATAAATATCGCCCTGCTTGTGAATAACATCGCCATTTTCATCCTTTACGTCTTCAGAGTAACGACTAATCATCAAGCCATGCTCATACAACGAGGGCAAATACGATTCGGGAATTTCCTTACCGAAGACTTTAGAATCGGTGTTCATAAATAGTAAAAAGTGATATGATAGGTCTATTATGAGAAAAAAATACGAAACAGATTTAACAGACGAGCAATGGGAAGTTATTGCACCCTTGTTCGTTCATATGCGTAATCGCAAATGGGAAAAA
>JAFQZB010000400.1 GCA_017406175.1 Selenomonadaceae bacterium
GGGAAAACCGCCAACTGCATCATACCCGCATCAACTCCAAACATCGTTCCAAAAATATCAGTCCAATTCTTCATGCGCCGAATCAACTACCGCTGAAATTTCAACGACCGCCGACGCCCCGCCCTTTGTCAAGTGCGCAAGATATTCTATGTTGCCTTCTGGACCTTTGACGGGCGAAAAGTCCAAAGCCACGACTCCAAAGCCGACATTCGCCGCAAAAGTCAAAACTCGTTCGATAACCGCCGCATGAATCTTTTTATCACGGACGACGCCACGTTTGCCAACGTGTTCGCGACCCGCCTCGAATTGCGGCTTAATTAACGCTACGACCTCGCCCGAATCCTTTAGCAAGTCATAGACGACAGGCAAGACTTTTTCCAACGAGATGAACGCCACGTCGATTGACGCGAAGTCTGGCAAGCCGTAATACAAATCCTGCCGCGTGACGTTGCGAATATTCGTCCGCTCCATGTTGACGACTTGCACATTGCTACGGAGCTTCCACGCCAGCTGACCATAGCCGACATCAATCGCGTAAACCATCTTCGCGCCGCGTTGCAACATGCAATCCGTAAAGCCGCCCGTCGACGCCCCGACATCAGCCGCAATCCGTCCTACCATGTCAATCTTGAACACGTCCAAAGCCTTTTGAAGTTTGAGACCGCCGCGACTGACAAAAGGCATCTCCTCGCCTAGAATCCTAATCTGCGCGTCGGGAGCAATCAGCGTGCCTGCCTTGTCGACCTTCTGCCCGTTCACGAGGATTTTACCCGCCATAATAATTGCCTTAGCACGGGCGCGGCTGTCGAAAAGTTTTTTCTCCGTCAAGAGTACGTCAAGTCGTTCTTTCATGTTAATTCCTCAGATTTCCTTGCATAGGGATAAATTATTAAGTTTGATTAGCTCCGGCGCGGCTTCTACGACATGTTTCATCAAATCTTCGGGCGATTCATCTTCCAAAATCAAACCAGTTATGTCGTCGCTAGTCGCTATCCAAACGCCCGCCTCATTGTCGTAATCGACTTTAACTTGATACTCTCTTTGCATTATCTCACCTTGTTTCCGTTAAGAAGTCAAAGATTAATTCGTTGAGCCGAACGAGTATCCGCTGAGCAATCTTTTCCGCCGTCAAGCCGCACATGTCCAATAGTTCGGCGCGTGTCCCCTGCTCAATGAATTCGTCCTTTATGCCGAGCCTCAACAGCGGCGTTGAAATTTTTTCGTCCGCTAAGAATTCCGCAACTGCCGACCCGAAGCCGCCGTTTAGTGTTCCCTCTTCGCACGTGATCAGAAGTTTTGCCGAGCGTGCAGATTGTTTGATAAGCTCCGTGTCGAATGGTTTGACGAATCGGACGTTCACCACGTTAGCCGAGATATTTTTATCGCTAAGGAGCCTCGACGCCTCGACGCAAGTTTTAACCATCGTCCCGACCGCGAAGACTGCGACCTCAGCCGATTGACTTTGCTGGACGACTTCAGCCTTACCCCAAAGAATTTCTTGCGGTTGAGCCTCGACATTGACGCCAAGCCCCGCGCCTCGTGGATAACGTATCGCAACGGGTTTATTCTGCGTGAACGCCGCGAATATCATTTGCCTAAGTTCGTTCTCGTCTTTTGGGGCAAGGATATTCATGTTGGGTATCGTCCGCAGATAAGCCAAGTCGAACGCGCCATGATGAGTTGCGCCGTCCTCGCCGACTAGCCCCGCCCTATCCAAACACAACAGCACCGGCAGATTTTGTAAGCACACGTCGTGGAGGATTTGGTCGTAAGCCCGCTGCATGAAGGTCGAATAAATCGCGACGACTGGTCTAATCCCGCCCGCCGCCATGCCTGCCGCCAAAGTTACTGCGTGTTCTTCGGCAATGCCTACGTCAAAGAATCTGTTCGGGAATTGTTCAGCGAACTTCTTTAAGCCCGTGCCCGTTGGCATTGCGGCAGTTATCGCCACGATTCGTTCATCACGAGCCGCGCAATCAATCACCGCTTGCGAAAAAATTTCCGTATAGCTCGGCGGCGACTTCTTCTTGATGACTTGCCCCGTTGCCTTGTCGAACTTGCCGACGCCATGAAACTTTTCGGGCGCAGTCTCGGCTGGTGGATAGCCCTTGCCCTTAGTGGTGTTTACGTGAATCAGTACCGGCGCATTAATCACACCCACGCGGCTGAAAACGTCCTTCAAGCCTCCGATGTCGTGCCCGTCAATCGGTCCCAGATAAGTAAAGCCCAAAGCCTCGAACATTGCGCCAGGGAAGACTGCCGCCGACACTCCCGCCTTAACAGAATTCGCCGCTAGCAAAATCTTTTCGCTGAGGTCGCGGAAAGGAATGTTCTTAACGAATTCTTCAAACTCTTTCTTAGCGCGATGGAATTGCGGCTTGAGACGGATTTTGGAAAGATATTCCGACAACGCGCCGACGTTCTTATCAATCGACATTTCGTTATCGTTTAGGACGACGAGCAAATTTTTCTTGAGTTGCCCGGCGTGATTGAGAGCCTCGAACGCCATGCCGCCAGTTAAAGCCCCGTCACCTATGACCGCGATGACTTTGCGCTTGACCTTTTCAATCTCGGAGGCAATCAGAAATCCCAAAGCCGCACTAATCGACGTGGACGCATGACCGACACCAAAAGAATCAAAAGGCGACTCGACACGTTTAGGAAAGCCCGTAATGCCTCCCAAAGTCCTCAGCGTGTGGAATGTGTCGCGTCGCCCTGTTAAAATTTTATGCGTATAAGCTTGGTGCCCGACGTCCCAAATGAGTCTATCTTTGCTGAAGTCAAACACCGAATACAGCGCAAGCGTCAGCTCGACCGTGCCGAGGCTTGGCGCAAGATGTCCGCCGTTTTTTGCGACCGTCGTCAAGATTAGCTCGCGAATTTCGCCCGCCAGCTCCTCCAGTTCAGCTAGGCTCATCATGTGAAGTTGGGCGGGTAGGTTTAATCTCTTCAACAGCCCCGTGTTAATCGCTCCTCAAAATTAAATTCCTTGTGAATCAATTCGTTTGTACAGTTTGCCATCAACAATCAACTTTGCCTCGTTGTATTCAACGTCGACGACCGAAGCAACCGGAATCTCCTGCCAAGTAGGTTCCGAGTTCATATAGTGCATTTCCGTAATCTGTGAGCCAGAGGCAGTGTAGGAGACGCGCTCGGAAATGTGATAATATCTCTTGTCGCCTTCCTTCTTGAAGTGAATCGTTGATATGTCGTAGGAAAGGTTCTCGATACCCGCCGGAACGATAGAATAGTTGCGGTACCAGTCAATCAGATCGTTGCGCCCTTTGTCGCTGTAGTCCATGCGGAACAACCCGCAGAACGTGACATCTTCTCTCTCAGGCGTCATTGCCGTAATCTGAACAGAGTCCGTGTCGAAGGAGATAACGTTATCGTCGTTGTCGGTGTAAATCTGTTGCCAGTTAGCAGCCAGAGCCGTCGCCGCAATCATCATTACTACCATCAACGTTGTTAAAAAAACTTTCTTCATTAGAAACACTCCTTATAAAAATTTTATCTGCTATTCGGCGCAATCAATGCAAAATCCTTTTTCAAGCAAATTATTTTTTGCGGGCAATCAGATATTGGACGAGCTCGCGCAAGAAGCCCGCCTCCGAGCCGAAATCTTTAAGCACGTCCAGTGCCTCCGCAACTGCCACTTGAGCCAATCGCTTAGCCTCGTCTAGGGAAGTCAAGCTAACGTAAGTCGATTTATGATTCTTAGCGTCGGAGCCGGTCGGCTTACCCAAAAGTTTTTCATCGCCCGTCACGTCGAGTATATCGTCCGTTATCTGGAAGGCTAAGCCGAAGTTCTCCGCGTATCGTGTCAAGCTCTCTAGCTGTTCATGCGTCGCGCCCGCTAATATTGCTCCCGAACGAATCGCCGCCTTGAAGAGTGCGCCCGTCTTGCCGAGGTGCATTAGCTTTAACGTCGCCAAGTCGATTTGAACGCCTTCCGAGCGCAAATCAATCGCTTGTCCGCCGACCATGCCCGATACGCCTGCCGCCGTACTAATTTCCTTTAAGACCGTCAACAAAGTTTCGGGCGGAACGTCTCTTTGCCTAAGCACGACTTCAAAAGCCAAAGTCAACAACGCGTCGCCCGCAAGGATAGCCGTTGCCTCGCCGAAGACTTTATGATTAGTCAGCTTGCCGCGTCGGTAGTCGTCGTTGTCCATAGCCGGCAGGTCGTCATGAATCAAAGAGTAAGTGTGAATCATCTCCAGCGCATCCGCCACCGTGATGAACTTTTCCCCGCTACCGTCAATCGCGTCCGCCGCCGACATCAAGAGGATTGGACGCAACCTTTTGCCGCCCGCAAGCAAGCTGTATTCCATTGCCCGCATTAAATTTTCGTCAAGCGACCGCGTCCGCCGCAACTCTTTTAGCAAGTCCGCCTCGATTAGCTCAACTCTCCGCTTCCATAGCTCCTTAAACATTGTCCTTCCCTCCGAACTTCAAAGCAAAATATTCCTGGCGCATCTGCTGACGTATCTTAGGGGCGTCCCATAGCTCGCCGATTGAATCTTTCCGCATCGCCGCCGCCAAATGATTGAACAGGTCGGGGAAGTCCCTTTCAAGCTCGACGATTAGATTTTTTATCCGCTGACGATTAGTCAAGCCGTCGAACGGGCACGACGACTTCAAGACCTCAAAGCCGCGTGTGAAAGTTTTTATCTCGGACTCCCGAACGTACACTAGCGGACGGATTACGGTTATGTTCGTGCGGTCAAGGTAAGTCTTCGGCTGAAACGTCGTAAGCTGTCCACTAGATAGCAAGCTCATAAAAAAAGTCTCAACAGCGTCGTCGAGGTGATGAGCATAGGCAATCTTATTCGCGCCGATTTCATTGGCATGACGATTCATCGCCGCCCGCCTGAAGTAAGCGCAAGTATAGCACGGGCTTTTATCCCCTTGCTCGTGAATCATGCTTGCCACGTCGAC
>JAFQZB010000401.1 GCA_017406175.1 Selenomonadaceae bacterium
CAGCTCCAAGCCGACGAGTTGCCAAGCGGGAATCTTCTTATCGAGGCAAAGCTTAGCCAAAACGAAGCGTCGATTAATCTTGCCGTCAATCAGAAACGTTGCGGCGTCGGGGAAGACCTCAAGGAAAAACTTATCGTCGGTGAAGCCGTCAACGAACTCGTGCGCTATGAAGAAATTCTCCAAGTCCGCGCGAATTAACCTATCACGAGTCGTCGCCGAAGTATTCTCTTGACGCGTCCGCCGCAACCGAAACTTAGTAAGCCTTTCGGGCAAAATAAAAATCTTCGCGTGGAAGCAGAGACGAATCCACATGAGGTAATCGGGCAGTTGCCAAAGCCCGTGCGTGTCCAGCAGATGAAATTTCTTGACGGATTCGCGACGGAGCATTGCGGACGGATGGCAAAGGCAGTTGGCGTTATAGAAAAAATAGTTCAGCCACTCGGCTCGCGTGCGATTGGGCTGGTCGAAAATATTTTTGTAGTAGTCGTCCGCGTCAAGCTCATGCGTCTTGCCGAACTCGTCAACGAACTCAACATACGTAAAGCACGCGGCGAAGTCTTCGTTAGCGTCGAGGAAGGCAACCTGCTTTTCCAATTTATCGGGCGTCCACAGGTCGTCGGAATGGTGCACGGCGATATATTTCCCCCGCGCAGATTCAATCGCCTCGCTCACGGCAAGGACGGGTCCGCGGTTCTCGTCGTAGAGGAAAGTTTTTATGCGCGGGTCGTCGAAGGCTTTGATAATGTCTTGGCTGTCGTCCTGAGAGCCGTCGTCGACGATTAAAAGTTCAAAGTCCGTGAACGTCTGATTGAGGACGCTTTTAATCGCCGCCGCCACGAACGCTCCATGATTGTAACTCGTCAATATCACGCTGACTTTAGGCAATCACATCACCTCCGATAAGTCGGCAATACACCCCGCCCAACTCAAGCCGACGCCATAGCCCGCAAGCATGACACGCTTTAAACTCTGTGCGCCAACTTCTTTAACGACCTGTTCAATCGCAAGCGGCACGCTCCCCGAAACCAGATTGCCCGTCTTGGATATGTCGTTGTGGAAGGGAACTTCATTCAAGCCCGCCTTGTCCCTAAGGTAAGTCATCATGAACTTGTTCGCCTGGTGGAAAATGCAATAGTCCAAATCGGCGCGGGTGAGCTTAGCGGAGGTCAATACGGCGTCTACTAGCGGCGGCACTTCTCTTAGCGTGAAATAAGTTATCGCCATGCCGTCCATAAAAATTTCGTAGTTGGAGCGGTAGTTGCCGTTCTCGTCCGTGGAAAAGACTTCGGGATTTTCGCGAGGCAAGTGACGACTGCCGCCGACCGGGATAATCAGCTTATCATAGCGCGAGCCGTCCGAGCCGAAGACGAACGCCCAAAGATTTTCCTTGTCGCCGCCGTCAATCCAAGTAGCCGTTGCCCCGTCGCCGAACAGTGGACGCGTCGCTTTGTCCTTGACGTTGATATATTTCGTGTAGACGCTTGAGGTTATGAACAGAATCTTTTTGGCAAGCCCCGTCTCAATCAGCCCCTTAGCGACTGCAAGCCCGTAGACGTAACCCGAACAGCCCAACGAAATATCCATAGTGCCGACGGATTTTTTTAAGCCTAAGCGGTGTTGCAAATGTCCTGACGTGTGCGGCCCCAAATGGTCGGGGTGTTGGGTGCATAGCAGGATAAAATCTGTCTCGTGGCGGTCAATGTCGTGTTCGGCAAAAAGTTTTTCGGCGGCTTTGAAAGCCAAGTCGCCCGCTGCCTCGTCCTTGTCGCAGATGTGTCGACACTGCACGCCAAGTTTTTTTATGAAGCGGGCGTCGACCAGCTCCGAATTGCTTTCTATCGTCGCGGGCAAGTATGAACTTATCGCCCGTATCCTTGCAAACATTTCCTCAGCTCCTAAAGCTCTTGAGTATCGCGCAAATTTTCCTAACGTCGTCTTCAGTCAGCTCGCCATACATTGGAAGGCTTAAGACCTGTTTAGCAATGACATTGGCGACGGGCAAATTGGCGGAGCTTGACGAACTCAACTGACGATAGCAAGTGAACTCACTGCAAAGCGGATGAAAATATTTGCGCGTGTAAACGTTGAAGTTCTTAAACGCCTCGTAGACATAATCTCGCGACCGCCCGAAGACTTCTTCCTCAATGCGCACGACGTAATACTGATAGTTCAGCTTGACATCGTCGGCGACTTTTGGCATGAGCTTTAAGCCTTCGACCTCGGCAAGTTCCTCGTTATAGACCTCGTGCAGTCGTTTACGCTTGAGCCGCTCGCCCTCGACGTAGTTTAGCATGATTCGGCCAATCGCCGCCCGCACCTCGTCGAGCTTGCCATTGATGCCGGGCATGACGACTTCTTCCTCGTTCTTTATGCCGAAGTTCTTTAGCAGGTCAATCCGTTGCTTAGTGTTCTCGTCGTGCATGACAAGCGCGCCGCCTTCGACCGTATGATAAAGTTTCGTGGCGTGGAAGCTCAGCATTGAAATATCGCCGAACGTCCCAATGCCCCGCCCGTCAACCTCAACGCCGAACGTGTGCGCCGCGTCATAGACAACCCGCAAGCCGTAGCGGTCAGCGACCTCTTGAATCTTTTCCACGTCGCACGGTATCCCGAAGACATGCACAGGCAGGATAGCCGTCGTCTTGGGCGTTATCATCGACTCAATCTTATCGGCGTCAATGTTCATCGTTTCGGCGTCCACGTCGCAGAATATCGGCTCAATGTTATTCCAACTCAAGACATGCGGTGTTGCGGCGAACGTAAAAGGCGTCGTGATGACTTGCCCACTTAGCC
>JAFQZB010000402.1 GCA_017406175.1 Selenomonadaceae bacterium
ACTAATCGGCGCTAAGGTCGGCGAGGAACGCACAGTTAAAGTCACGTTCCCCGATAACTATCACGCTAAAAACCTAGCGGGCAAAGAGGCGGAGTTCGCTTGCAAGATTAACAGCATTAAGCACAAGGAATTGCCCGAACTCAACGATGATTTTGTTCAGAAGGTCAGCACATTCAAGACGGTTGACGAGTACAAGGCGAACATTCGCAAGAACATGGAGGCAAACGCCGAACGCCGCGCCGTTGAGACTCAGCAACAGGCGATTATCGATAAAGCCGTTGACAATATGGAAGTCGACTTGCCGCCCGTCATGATTGAAAATCGTATCGCGCAGATAATCAACGAACTAGATGCACAACTTAAGACGCAAGGTATGGATATTCAAAAGTACATGGCGTTTTCGGGCATGGATATGGACAAGCTACGCGAGAATTATGGCGAACAGGCAAAAAAGGATGTCTTAACGGAAATCATGCTTGAGCGGGTGGCGGCTACAGAGAAAATCAGCGTATCCGAGGACGATATAAACATGGAAGTCGGAATGCTTTCGCAGATGTATAAGACGCCAGCCAAACAGCTCGTGAAGTACTTAAGAGACAACGGGCAATTTGAAGCGTTGGTTGCTAACATTCTTCGCCGCAAGACCATGAGATTTATAATCGCGAACATGAAGAGCGCAAAGCCCAATGACTTAGCGGAGGACTTCAAAGGACTTGAGGCTACTGTCGAAAAGGACGACGCGGAAGAAGAATTAACGAACAAACCTTCCGTTCAAAGCGTTGAAGAACTGCAAAGCCGTGCTAAGAAAGTCATAAATAGCAGGGCAATCACAAAAGACACGGATCCTGCTGAAGAGACCACTGAGACTAAAGAGAACTAAACAATTTTAAAGGGCGTAGCAAAGGAGACGCCCTTTTTTAAAAATCATTTGGAGTTGAAGAATATGTCTTACTATGTGCCGATGGTTATCGAGAAGACGAGCTACGGCGAACGAGCCTACGATATTTATTCCCGCCTGTTAAAGGATAGGATAGTTTTCCTCGGCGGTCCGATAACAGATGACGTTGCCAATTCTGTCGTGGCGCAGTTGCTCTTCCTCGAAAGCGAAGACCCCGATAAAGATATTCACCTTTACATAAACAGCCCCGGCGGCGTCGTCACGGCAGGGCTTGCGATTTATGATACAATGCAGTATATTAAGTCCGACGTATCAACGATTTGTATTGGGCAAGCGTCGAGTATGGGCAGTTTACTTTTGACGGCGGGCGAAAAGGGAAAACGTTTTGCACTGCCGCTAGCGAGGATTATGATTCATCAGCCGCTGGGCGGGGCAAGTGGTCAGTCAACAGATATTCAGATTCACGCCAAAGAAATTCTGAGACTGCGCGAGGTCGGCAACGATATTCTCTGTCGTCATACGGGGCAGCCTAGGGAAAAAGTCATGGCGGATACCGAACGCGATAACTTCATGACTGCTGAGGAGGCAAAAGCTTACGGCTTGATTGATGAGGTTATTAGCCGCCCGCCGAAGGATAATGCGGAATAAATCGGATTGAAGTTATGGTGGTGAGAGCGTGTTGAAATTCGGAAAGGATCGCGACGAGCTGAAGTGTTCCTTCTGCGGCAAATCCGAACACCTCGTGAGGAAATTAATCGCGGGCAAGGGCGTCTACATTTGCGACAGTTGCGTTGAGCTTTGCAACGAGATTCTACGAAATGACATGGACGACGAGGACGAATATATTGTCGGCACGGACAAGTTGCCCAAGCCCAAAGAAATTTGCGCACAGCTCGACGAATACGTTATCGGGCAAGCGGAGGCTAAGAAGACACTTTCCGTCGCCGTGTATAATCACTATAAACGAATCGGGCAAGTCAAAGGCGGCAAGGAAGATGTCGAGTTGCAGAAGTCAAATATCCTGATGATTGGTCCGACGGGTTGCGGCAAAACTCTTTTGGCTCAGACAATGGCAAAAATCCTGAACGTGCCGATTGCCCTTGTCGATGCGAATTCATTGACGGAGGCGGGCTACGTCGGAGAGGATACCGAAGACGTTTTGTTAGCTCTGATTCAAGCGGCGAACGGCGACATAGTAAAGGCGGAGCGCGGCATAATCTACATAGACGAGGTCGACAAGATTGCCCGCAAGCCTGGCATGTACCGCGACATATCGGGCGAAGGTGTTCAACAGGCTCTCTTGAAAATTTTGGAAGGGACTCGCGTCAACGTTCCAATCCAAGGTAATAAGCGCAATACTCAAGCTCCGCCGGAAATGGTCGCCTTCAACACGAAGAACATTTTGTTTATCTGCGGCGGCGCGTTCAATGACCTAGACCAAATCATCGAGAAACGCACGCGGGGTAGTCAAGTCGGTTTCGGGGCGACGGTCGAGTCTAAGGACGAAAAAGACATTGGCAAGACGTTAAAGGACGTTCAGCCCGATGACTTGATTAACGGCGGACTGATTCCAGAATTCGTAGGACGCCTGCCGATAATCGTCACACTCGACGCACTGAACGAGGGCGCATTAGTCGACATAATGACGAAGCCGCGGAACGCATTGATTAAGCAGTACCAAAAGCTAATGCAAATGGACGGCGCAAAACTCACCTTTGAGGACGAGGCATTAAGACTTATCGCTAAGGAGGCAATCCAACGCAAGACGGGCGCAAGGGGTCTTCGCTCAATCCTAGAACGGATAATGCGCAACGTAATGTTCGAGGTGCCCAGCGTCGGTGCCAGTACAATTTGCACAGTCACTAAGGAGGATGTCTTATTCAATCAAGAGCCAAAGCTAAGGGCGAACACCAAGAGGATAAGGAAAACGGCTAACGGATGAATTCAGGGAGCGGGGCGAACGGACTTAAGAATCTTGCCCCGTTTTTTTTACCAAAGGAGGGGAAATCGCATGGCTGAAAAAGTTACTTTGCCACTCGTGCCGCTGAGGGGTATCGTCGTCTTTCCGAACATGATAATGCATTTGGACGTTGGGCGCGAAAGTTCGGTCAATGCACTTGAGGCGGCAATGGTTACTAATCGGCGAGTCTTCTTGACGGCGCAAATCGACACGGATACCGACGACCCCGAAGAGGAAGACCTTTACGAAGTGGGAACAATTTCGGAGATTCGCCAGATAGTCAAGCTACCCGATGGCAATGTCCGCGTTCTCGTCGAGGGAATCAATCGCGGCGTCATGCTGGAGTATCACAAATCGAATAAGGGCAGTTATGATGAGGTTGAAGTCGAAGTTCACGAAGACGAGTGGAAAGAAGACTTGGAAACGGAAGCCCTTGTCCGGGGCGTCGTGCACCAGTTCGAGGAATGGGTTAAGCTCAGCAAGCGCATTCCGTCAGAAACGTTCGTAGCCGTGACGATTCTTGAGGACTTCGGGCGGCTAGCAGATTTAATCGCAAGCCATTTGAACTTGAAGCTTGACACTAAGCAGGAAATTCTAGGGGCTTTGGACGTGACGAAACGCCTTGAAAAGCTTTACACAATCCTGGCGCATGAGCTTGAGGTTTTGCAAATGGAGTCGCAGATAAGCAAACGCGTCCGCAACCAAATGGAAAAGATTCAGAAGGATCATTACCTGCGCGAACAAATCAAGGCGATTCACAAGGAGCTTGGCGAGGAAGAAGACACTGCCGAGGAGGCGTCGGAGTATCGCAAAAAACTTGAGGAGGGTGATTATCCCGATGAGGTCAAGTCGATTGTCGAAAAGGAGCTTAAGCGGCTGGAAAAAATTCCGTCTATGTCGTCGGAAGGCAACGTTATCCGAACGTACATCGAATGGCTGTTGGATTTGCCGTGGCGAGTTTCGACCGAAGACGCAATGGACATAACCGAGGCGGCAAAAGTCCTCGACGCAGACCATTACGGACTTGAGAAAGTCAAGGAACGTATCTTAGACTTCTTAGCAGTTAAGGCGTTGACTAAGGACAAGCCCGCGCCGATTCTGTGCTTAGTGGGGCCTCCTGGCGTGGGCAAAACTTCTCTGGCGTCGTCGGTGGCAAAGGCAATGGGCAGAAAATTTATCCGTGCGAGTTTGGGCGGCATTCGTGACGAGGCGGAGATTCGCGGGCATAGGCGGACTTACGTCGGGGCATTGCCGGGAAGAATCATTCAGGGCTTGAAGAAGGCTGGCGCAAATAATCCCGTGTTCCTGCTCGACGAGATTGACAAGCTCGGCAAGGACGGTTATGCGGGCGACCCTTCGGCGGCTTTGCTTGAGGTACTCGACCCAGCGCAAAACAATTCGTTTTCAGACCACTACATTGACACGCCGTTTGACCTGTCGAAAGTTCTTTGGATAGTCACGGCGAACAACTTAAGCACGGTACCCAAGCCCCTGCGCGACCGCATGGAAGTTATCACGCTGTCGAGTTACACCGAGCAGGAGAAGTTGGAGATTGCCCGCCGCTACCTAACCAAACGTCAAAAGGAAGAGAACGGGCTTAAGGGCGGCGATGTCGTCTTTGCTAAGGGCGTGTTGCAGGAGATTATCGCCGAGTATACGCGGGAATCGGGCGTCCGTGAGCTTGAACGGATTATCGGGCGTGCGTGTCGTAAGGCGGCAAGAAAAATCGTTGAGGGTCACGAGGGCGTTGTCTACATTACCAAAAAAAATCTGCGCGACTTCTTAGGGCGTCCGAAATTCTTGCAGACGCGAGCCGAGAAACAACCGCAAATCGGAGTATCAACGGGCATGGCGTGGACGGAGGTTGGCGGCGATATTCTCCCGACTGAAGCAATCGTCCTAAAGGGCAACGGCAAACTTCTGTTGACGGGTAAGCTCGGCGAAGTGATGCAGGAGTCCGCGCAAGCAGGATTAACTTACATTCGCAGCCGTAGCGACATGATGAAACTTGCCGACGACTTCTACGAGAAAAATGATATTCATGTCCACGTGCCCGAAGGTTCAGTTCCAAAGGACGGACCGAGCGCGGGTATCACTATGGCGACGGCGATGATTTCTGCCTTGACCAAAAAGAAAGTCCGTAGCGATGTCGCTATGACTGGTGAGATTACCCTTCGCGGAAACGTCTTGCCGATAGGCGGGCTTAAGGAAAAAGTCCTTGCGGCGTATCGAGAGGGAATGCATACGATTATCCTGCCCAAGGAGAACGCCCCCGACATTGAAGACATCCCCGAAAGCGTCCGCGATAAATTGGAGTTCGTGCCCGTCGAGAATATGGACGAAGTTTTAAAGACGGCGTTGATTCAGTGAAACCTTTCTTGAGCTTCCTGCGGGAGGCTCATTTTTTTTGGAGGCGATAACATGGAAGAGATTACGATTGTCAAAAGCGAATACGTGACCTCGGCGGTGAGTCGTGCGACTTGCCCCGAAGAACCCTTGCCGGAGATTGTCTTCGTCGGTCGGTCGAACGTCGGCAAGTCGTCACTGATAAATTCTCTGACAAACAGGAAAGCATTGGCTCGCACGTCGGGGACGCCCGGCAAGACGCAGACGATAAATTTTTTCCGCGTGGAGCTGAAGACTTCGGACGACACCCGCCGCGCATTTTATCTGGTCGACTTGCCCGGCTACGGCTACGCGAAAACCTCAAAGACTAATCGTCGGCTTTGGGCGAAGTTTATCGACGAATACCTATCAAGCCGCCGCGATATAAAATTTGTCTGCCAGCTGGTCGACATGCGCCACCCGCCTATGGAGTCCGACTTGAAGTCTTTCGCAAGCCTCGTTGAAAAAAATTTGCCCGTGCTAATCGTCGCCACCAAGTCAGATAAGCTCGGCAAGACTCAGCGTCAAAAACATCTCGACGCAATCCAAAAAGCCTTTGACATAGACGCGGAATCAATCTTGCCTTACTCTTCCGTTAAAAATGAAGGGCGTTCAGCATTGCTTGACGTTATAATAAAGTCTTTGATAGAATAGCCCAAACAAAATGCGCCGTTGAGCGTGTGAACGGTGCAAGGGAGAGATTGATATGACGAGGCTTTCAACATTCGATAAGGCTCTGTTGAATCTCTTGCAGGGCGACATCCCGATTTGTTCTCATCCGTTCGCGGAAATGGCAAGCCGCCTCGGCACGAACGAAGACACGGTTCTTAATCGGCTCCGTGAGCTGAAGGCGGCGGGGTTCTTGCGGAGGATAGGGACGTTCTTTGATTCAAATCGTCTGGGGTATCATGGAACGCTCGTTGCCCTGAAGGTCAAGCCGTCGGCAATCTGCGCGGTGGCGGAGGCTGTCAATCGCTATCCAGGGGCGACGCACAACTATGAACGCGAAGGGGCTTATAATCTGTGGTTCACCCTGCTGACGCCGAACGCCGAGTATGAATCACATGTGCTGGCGGAGATACGCTCGCTTAACGGCGTGGAGGATATGCTTCGGCTCAAGGCTAACAAGAAGTACAAAATCAATGTGCAGTTCAAACTTCAATGACGCGGAGGGAAGACCTTGGAACTTTTCAGCGAACTGGACAAGGAGATTATCAAGGCGTTGCAGGAGGATTTCCCGCTGTGCGAGGAGCCGTATAAAGTTTTGGCACAGCGCGTCGGCATAAGTGAGGAAGAGTTTTTGAAACGGGTAAGGGAGCTGGTCGAAGAAAAAAAAATTCGCAAGATGGGAGCAGTGCTCCGGCATCGCGAAGTAGGTTTCAATGCAAATGCTCTGTGTGCGTGGCAAGTGCCGCCCGATAAGCTCGACGACATAGCGCAGGTCATGAGTTCACATGCGGCGGTTTCCCACTGCTACGACAGAACGCCCGCGCCGAATTGGAATTATAATCTTTACACGATGATTCACGCCAAGACCCGCGACGAATGCGAGCAAATCATAAAGGAGCTTTCCGACTTAACTGGCGTCACCGATTACAAAATCCTTTACACGAAAAAAGAATGGAAGAAGACCGGCATGAAATATTTTTGCGAATGACGAGCTACCAATGCGGCGGCTCGTCTTTTTTATGTGTCGCTTCTGTGCGGAAGCCATTCGACTTGTATTTCAATTTCCTCGTTTGCTTTGACGGACATTTTGTAAATATAAGGTTTGTCATGCCAAGCGGGCGTCAGCGTGTCAAAAATTATTTTGCCGTTGACAGTGAGCTTAGTATAGTCAATCCAATAGGGAATTCGTTTAGATTTATCTTCGGGATTGCGAACATCTACACCTTTGAGAGCCAAAAGAATTTTTCCATCCACTGTAGCCTTGGCGATGAAGTTCAATTGTCCTGCATAAGAATTAAGCTGATAACCAATACCGTCCTTTTGGAACCAATTCGGCTTCCGCACGGTTGCTTTTTCGTCGGAGACAGATTTGATTTGAAAGTCGCCCGTCGCAGTCAATAGCTTAATGTCTATTCTGGCAGTAAGATAAGCTTGAAACTTGGAAAGCATATTTATTTTGTCTTTGCGAATTGTAGTAAAATCTTGTTCAAGGAAACGTTGCATATCACGATATAAGGGGCGATTGCTCTGACTTATCTCCACGTCCTCCAAAACCCGCGTGATGCCCAAAATAGCATACATGGGACGCTCTCGACCAAAAGTATTATTGTCGTAATAAGCCGCCGCTTTGTTATAAAGTTCGTCATCGAAGTAAGCCGTAAACAAACTGTAAGTCTTGCTTGATTCAAAGGCCGCCTTCAAGCAACGTTGCAGCAGGTCTCCAGGAATAGCAGGATTGTTCTTGCCGTCGGCGAGAATTTTTTCTGCCTGCGAATCACGCGGTTGCAAATTGAACTTGTCCCCCCCCCCCCCCGTTGCTCCTGCAACATCTTTGCGTGGGAAGTGTTCGTTAATCTTCCTAGCATACTCAATAGTTTCCGAAACGATGGATCGTCCGCCTTGAAAAGGAAACGTCAACAAATCTGGCTTATAGCGAACATAGATAAGGGCGGTTAATAATCTGGGGTCAGGGCATTGCGGCGTATCAAATTTGACAGTGTGCAATTTAGGGTCTAAGGTAGGCGCAAGCACGATATTATTCTTAAAGTAATGTAAGCAAAATTCCTTACCGTAATGATTGCGGGCTCGCGTTTCTTGATATAGATATTGAACAAGATAATGCGAGTCTTCATCAGCAATCTTGTACTTTTTACTGATGACTTGGAAGGTTGATTCAAAAATATTGCTAGTGGCTTGTGACAGTTCGCGGGACAAAGCAGACGGATAGGCACCTGCTTTTAAGACTTGGCTTTCAATAAATTCCTTAGGCGATTGATTAAAGCGAAGCCAATTACCTCGAATAGTTTCGCCACTGTGCCCCGTGATGTAATAAAGTTTATTAACGGCTTTTCCTTCAGAATTCAAATAGGAAATCTTATGGAAAGGTTGCTGAGCATAAGAGCTTAGATTCCAAATATCAGCGAGGCTATAATTTAAAGCTTGTCTGTTTGGCAATGACAGATTTAATTTAAATCCATAGCGCGTCGCTATCTTAGAGGCTATCTCGTAATCTTCTTTAAACGTATGGGCGACGCCTTTAGCGGAATGAATTTTTATCTTGTTCAAGTCGATTCCCGAATACAACATAAGAAATAAAGACATGCGACTATCAAAGCCGCCCGATAAGTCAGCCGTGATAAATTTTGTGTGTTGAGCTATGCCACGAAAGACTTTGCTCCATAAGTCAACCCAATTATCTAAGATAGTCATAGCCTCCGACGAATCCAAAGATACAGTATGCTCTTTATAGTCAATCAATTCTATTTCAAGCTGCCTGTTCGTCGTATCAAGGTACAAAATAGCGTTGCGTGGCACGAGCCTAATTTCATTGACGGCGGTTTCTGAATAAGAATGACTGCACAAATCAACAAGCATCATATGCTGACAATAGTCGCGGTTCAGCGTCAGCGGATATTTAAATTTCACGTGGTCGACAAGGCGCAAGAAAGAATTACTTAAGGCAAAGTAATCGCCGTGACGGAAAAGATATATTCCCCACGAGCCGTTCAAGTCTTGCTTAATCGTTATCTTGTTGCCTTTGACTTCGACATAGACATAAGCCCCGCGCCCGTCCAAGCCCGCGATTGCTTCTGCCGTTAAGTTGTCGTCTTCGTAAATGCCCGTGCGTTGAATCGAATAGCCATAAAGCTTTGGACGAACCTTTGACAGATTATCCGAGTCGATTAGGAAAAATTCTTTCTCCACGTCGAAGTAATTAACGCTATTGCGTTCAAGCTCGATGACTTGCTCCAAAAGCTTTTTGTGCTCGTCAGCATTTATCATAGACTTCATCCTTCCTTAGTTTTAATCTTTAATAAGTTCCTGTAGCGTCTTGTAAAGGTGTTCGGGGTCGGCGGGCTTGGTTAGGTGAGCGTTCATGCCGGCTTTGAGTGAGCGTTGAACGTCCTCATCGAAGGCGTTAGCAGTCATTGCGATAATCGGCACGGTTTTTGCGTCGGGGTGGTCGAGGGCGCGAATCGCTTCCGTTGCCTTTAGCCCGTCCATTACCGGCATACGAATATCCATCAAGATTGCGTCGTAGAATCCGGGCGGCGACTCGGCGAACTTGTCTACGGCAATTTTCCCGTTCTCGGCGTGGTCTGAAATCATGCCGCGCATTTCCAGAATCATCATCATTATCTCGGCGTTGACTGGCATATCCTCGACGACAAGAATTTTGCGCCCCTCAAGCTCGACAACTTTCTTTTCGGGCACGGTCTGACGTTTGCGATTGAATGCCTGTTGGAATTCGTAAAGGACATTGGTTGAGGCTAGCGGCTTGCTCATGAACGTATCGACGCCAGCTTTTAGTGCCTCCTCCTCAATCTCGTACCAGTCGTAAGCCGTAAGAACGATAACCGTCGTATCGAGTCCGAGAATTTTTCTAATGTCGCGGGTCAGGGCAATGCCGTCCTTCTCCGGCATGAGCCAATCGACCAAAATCAAGTTGTAATCCTCGCGGCGGGCGTGGCGCATCTCAATCAGCTCCAAAGCCTCCTTGCCTCCCGCGCAAGTGTCAGCCGCAATGCCGACCTCGCTTAGCACGGATTTAGCATGTTCGCGGGCAAGCAATTCATCGTCGACAATCAGCACGGAAAAATCTTGCGGGCGCATTTCGTGCGATTCTTCGCCCTCGCCGCGTGCCGAATCCTTAAGCGGAACATTGATAACAAACTCGGTGCCGACGCCCTTAGTTGATTCGACGGTTATCGAGCCGTTCATCATCTGCACGATATTTTTTGTAATGGCAAGCCCCAAGCCCGACCCGCCGTAGCGTGAAGTCGTCGTGTCGTCCTCTTGGCTGAACGGTTCAAAAATCCGCGGCAGGTAGTCTTTGCTCATGCCAATGCCCGTATCCTTTATCGTGAAGCGGAAGTTCGATTGCCCGTCGAACTGTGCAGTACATTCGATAATCAAGGTGACAGTGCCGCCCGCGTCCGTGAACTTTACTGCATTGCCTAGGATATTAATCAGCACTTGCTCAAGCTTGGTGTCGTCGCCTATGTAGTATTTGCCGATTTCGCCTTTGAGTTGGCAGTCGTAAGTCAAGCCCTTGTCCTTGCATTGTCCGTCGATTAGGCTGTTGATTTGATAGACAAAGGACGTAAAGGAAAATTCTTCGTTGCGGAAGGACATGCGCCCCGACTCTATGCGGCTCATGTCCAGTATATCGTTGATGATTGACAGCAGGTAACGTGCGCTTGAGCCGATTTTCTCTAGGTAGCCTTTAAGCGTCGGCGTCAAGTCCGAGTCGTGCAGTGCGATGTTGTCCAGCCCGATGATTGCGTTCATAGGCGTCCTAATCTCGTGGCTCATGCGGGAAAGGAAAGCTGTCTTGGCTACGTTAGCTTGCTTTGCCTCGTTGAGGGCGGCTTTAAGGCGGGAGTTCTGCTGAATCTGTTTCTGCTGAATTTCGGTTGTGTCGCTCTTGAGGAGGATAAAGAAATCTGCACGCGGGTCAATGGCGTAGAAGTCGAGCCGCTTATAAAAAGTTTCGCCGCCGATATTGCAAGCAATGTTGACGACGTAAGGTTCAGCGGTTTTTAGCTTATCTTTAATCGTGGCAATTCGGAGAGCGTCGCCGAGATTATTTTTAGTCGAGTCGTCGCCCTCAAGGACGGGGATAACTTGTTCCTTAAGATAAGTGTCGTAGCGTCCTTCGCGGGTTTTCGGGAAGATTGAACCCTTAGCGATAAGCGACGCATCGCCGACGACCACGCTATACTTATCGTTGACGAGGTAAGCGACCATATCGAATTGCCGCGCCAGAATCTTATCAAGCAATGCGCCTTGGACTTTCTCTTTGCCTGCCTCTTGCTCCGAGATAAACGCGATAATCTCGTTGGATATGGGGTGGCGCGTGAAGACTGCACGATAGCTCACGTAACAATAATGACCGTCCTTGCGTCTGGAGAACAAATACATATCAAGCTTAGTCTCGCCCCGCTCGAACCGCAATTTGATATTCTCCACGCTGAAGGTTATAAGGAAAGTCTCGCGCTCCTCGTCAATCGGATAGTTCACCGCACGCAGATTAATCAGCTCGGAATACGGGCGAATCACAGAATCAGTCCCGAACAAGTCCCGCCCTTGAATGTCCTCGACTTTGTTGCGGGTGATATTTGCCCTGAACATGGAAAGCGTCCGCTCGTTCATGCGGTAGAAGTTGTCGCCGATTGTCATGTACGTCGTTTGCAGTCTCTGCGCGTAGACCTTAAGCGACGTGACATCAAAGAATGTGCAATAAATGTAATGCTCCTCGAAGTCATCAACAAAGGTATAAGTCACGTTGCACCAGACGACCTCGCCTTTTGTGGTTATCTGCCTTATCGTCAAATCTTTCGTGCTGTCTTCGGAGACCCGGCGGCGGAGCATTCTCTTTACGGCTAGTCGGTCGTCGGGGTGCGTGAAGGCAATTACTCCTTGCTCATCAAAAAGTTTTATCGCCTCCTCGACATTGCTTTGCACGAGCTTGGCAAAACCTTTTGACACGAAGACGACTTCAAACCGCCCGTCGTTTTTTTCTCTCAGGAGGATTATCGCGCCCTCCATTTGACGAACCAACTTAAAAAAATAACTCCGCGCAGATTTTCTGTCGTGTTCCGATACTTTATCGGGCGGCATTGGGTTATTCATTGATGCTTCCTCTCTCTCAAAAATTTTGGCGGTCGAGACTCGTCTTGAATCTCGCCGCCCATTATAGCAGGTCTTTGCCGTTTGTGCGAACGTTTTTTTGCCCTGATAAAGTCGCCGTGATATAATCCTGCCGATGCTACCACCCTTGGGACGGCATTAATCCTGAACGAGGGAAGGTGATAGCCCGTGAAGGTGCTAGTCTCGTTCGCCGTGGGTCTGATTTCCAACATTCTCGGAAGCATTGTTGGTAATCTTATCTGCGAGTACGTTCTCAAGTAGCAGGCGCGTTATTCTAGGTGCCCTTGAAATCGGACTGGTCATCTGATTAGGCAAAACGAAGCCCCCGTCGGTTAGTCACTCCGGCGGGGGTTCTTCGTCTGTGATAGCTATGAAGTGCATCATCTCGTTCGCTTTTGATGCGTGGACAATTTATCATACCCGTTTTAACTTGTCAATTACCAGACTCGGCGGCGTTGTTCGACGTAAAGAGCCTGAACGCTTATATCCACGGCGTGCACAATCATGCCTGTTGTAAACTCGACGGCGTCGCGGATATGACCTTGCATTTGACGAATCAGCGTTGGAATATGACTGCCATAGCTCAAGACGACTTCGCAAGAGATAGTCAAGCCCCTGTCCTCGTCGTCCTTGAAGATGTGCTTAACCGTGATATTCTTTAAGCTCTTGACGAACTCACGAGCCCTAACGATTCTCTCGACTATGACTTGAATAACTTTATCGTCGATGATTAATTTGCCGTAGTAGCTGAAGACTGGACGCACAATGGATTTTTCGCCGAGCTTGCGACGCTTAACGGACGATTGCTTGAAGATTGATTGCAGAGGATTGACTAGGAAGCCAGAAAAGTGCGGCTTGAGTTCAATCGTCGGCACGGGGATAATATGCTTGCCTTCCTTTAGGCGGTGGAATTGAGCCGTTGCGATTTCCGAACGCGATGCAATGTCTTCTATGCGGACGATTAGTTGGATTGGCGGGAGGTCGAGCGTCTTGGCGATTTTTTGAACCATGTTCTCCGAAGTGCCGATAACTAAAATCCTGTGCGGCTGCATTGCTTTGATAGCCTCGCGAACGTCGTCTGCGTGACCGGGCAAAACGAATATCGCCCGCCTAACTGCCATGATTTTGCTTTTCTCCGTCTTAGCACTCTCGCCCGCGACAATGTGCCCGTCCTTAATCAAAATGCCGTCATCAATGATGGCGTCTGCTCCGTGTTCGCGGGCAACCTGCAAGGCTCGATGACTCTTGCCCGTGCCACTCGGTCCAACTAATGCAATCACGTCCATTTGAAATCCTCCTAAATATCAATCGCCGCCATTATAGCACAGAACGTTGACAGCGGCGAACAAAGGTTATAAAATTTTTTTTAAGAAAGGAGCGATTGACATGGACGAGTTTCGGAAGTTTATCAAGCTCGGCGACGAACGCATAAACGTGGAAGAGATTGTCAGCTACGGCATTGCCACGGACGAGGACGAAGACAGGTATCTTTACGTTATGACGAAGACTTGCGAGGACACTTTCAGCTATTACGAGGACGACGTTGACTTTGACTTGGAGGACAAGCTCAGCGAGATGGACCGCTTGCTTTTAATCTAAACGGTCGGTCGCGTTGACTTTAGGCGGAGGGCATTATAGAATAGCCGCGATAAAATTTAGGGAGGTAATTGAATGTCAGTAATTGATGAAATGCTTCAGACGAATGAAAAGTTCTGCGCGAACCTGCCGGACGAATACAAAGCCTACGAGCACGAAGACCACCACGATAGCAAGCTGCCGAAGAAACATTTGGCAATCGTCACGTGCATGGACACCCGCCTTGTTAATTTCCTTGAGCCGTGCCTGGGCATCAAACGCGGCGACGCGAAGATTATCAAGACCGTAGGCAACTGCTTAAACGGCGTCTTCGATACCACGGTTCGTAGCCTGCTGGTTTGCATTTATGAACTCGGCGTGCAAGAGGTCGCGATTATCGGTCATCATGAATGCGGTATGGCGAAGACTACTTCAAAGAGCTTGACGGGCGGCATGTTGGAACGCGGTATTTCCCCCGACGCAATTAAGATGGTCGAGAAAGAGCTTGTTGAGTGGACTGACAGCTTCCAAAAGCCCGAAGAAAACGTTATGAAGGTCGTTAAGCAACTGCGCGACAATCCGCTTATCCCCAAGGACGTTAAGATTCATGGGTTGATGTTCCACCCCAGAAGCGGCAGGCTCGAACTCCTCGACAAACAAGACTAATCACGAACGATAAAATTTCCTAGGCGTCGTCCAAAGCGGCGGCGTTTTTTTATTGACGGGAAAACTTTTTTTGATACAATAGCCGTAAAAAGTTCGCGAATAATCAGGGAAGGTTTCAAGGAGGAATTAGAAATGTCAATGGTAATAAAAACCAACATGGACGCGATGCGGACGCTCAATCTAATGACGGCGAATCAATCTGCGGCGCAGAAATATTTGGAAAAGGTTTCTACTGGCATGAAGATTCGCAACGCACAGGACGATGCCTCGGCTTATGCAATCTCGGAGCACATGCGCGTTAGGATTCGTGCCCTCGACCAGGCGCACGCGAACACGCAGAACGGCTCCAACATGTTGAAGACCGCTGAAACTGCCGTGGCTAATATCGTTGACGCAATCAAGACGCTAAAGGAAAAGGCTATCGACTCCGCTAACGACAGCAACACCGACGAAGACCGCCTCTTGATTCAAAAGGAGTTCAATCAGTTTGTGGACGCGATTGACGACAACGCCCTAATCACTTTCAACAACAAGTATCTGATTGACGGCACACGCAACAACGCTTTTGTTCCCGCCAAAACAATTCTCCTCAATCAAAGGCTGTCGGCGGCTACCACAGTTGACACCGCCTTGACGGATTTAAAGAATCGTGCGGACGAGGGGCTTGGCATTCGCGAGACGGATTATTATCAAGTGTCGTGGGTCATGGACGGCAAACTTTCGGAGGCAAGCGGTCGGGTCGGCAATAAGACTTTAACTGACATTCTGCAGATAAATAACGTATCTGACCTTCAGGCGACGACTGACGGACTAATCACGGGCATTACGGATAAATTCGGCAAGGACGTTTACACGCCGGACAAATCTCAAGGGCTAGTGATTTCTTCGCTGGCAAATGCTGACGGCTCCGACGCTCTTGATAATCAAATTACCGGTTTTACGATTAGCATAACCGACGCGGACGGCAACGTAAAAAAAAGCGTCAATTCCGTCCTAGACCAGTTCAATCAATATCAGCGAGCCGAAACTCAGACGGGCGACCAAGCTTTATCCTTCCACGTCGGCGCGGATTCAAACTTCGCAACCAAGTTCGCACTCATGGACATGCGGGCGGCGGCTTTGGGCTTGAAGGGTTCGGACGGAAATATTTTAAGCATCTCGACCAAAAACGACGCTAACGCCGCAATCAACGTCCTCGACAACGTCTTGCAGAAAGTCCTTGACCAGCAGTCGATTATCGGCGCGGCACTCTCTAGGCTTGAACGAACTTCCGCGAATTTAACGACGATGATAACCGACGACCAGTCCTCCGAATCGACGATACGCGATGCAGACATGGCTAAGGAAATGACCAACTACACCAAATACAGCCTCTTAACGCAGACATCGCAGGCAATGCTAGCCCAGGCAAATCAAAATCCCAACAACGCACTTTATCTCTTGGGCGAAAATGAAACGGAATGATTTAGCTTGAATATCTTTTTACTGTTGACGCTGGCACTTTTGATAATAATCGTGCTGTTGCGGTTCAAAATACAAATCGGCTTGTGCATGTTGGCTAGCGGACTTTTTATCTGGGCTTTGCGTTCGGCAAGCCCAATTTCTTTGCTTCAAGCCTTCTACGAGACTTTCACGCTGTCGCGGACGTATGACATAATTTTTGCGCTGTATTTCGTGATGTGCTTGGAAATCGAGTTGCGATTGAGCGGCGCGCTAACGGATATGGTAAAAGCATTGCGTAGAATGTGTTCGGACGTGAAAATTTTGTTGGCGGCAATGCCCGCGTTCCTAGGACTGCTTCCGAGCGTGGGCGGGGCAAGATTCTCCGCGCCGATTGTCCAGGAGCTTAGCGAACGATTGATTTTGACGCCTGAACACAAGTCCGCGATTAATTTTTGGTTCCGGCACCTGTTCGAGTTCTCTAGCCCGATTATTCCAGGCATGATTATGGCTTGTTCAATCGCGGAAGTGACTTTTGGCGAATTTATTAGCCATCTTTGTTGGGTGACGGTCGCGGCAATCGCAATCGGCTGGATAATTCTGATTCAACCGATAAAAATTCCTCACGAGACAAAAAAAGTCGAGTCGGCGGCTGAAATTCGTCACGAACGCAACGGATTATTGCTTGCATTGCTCCCCGTGGCGTCTGTGTTTATGATTGTCGTATTTTTCGGGCTGAACGCGTCAATCGCAACGGGAGCAGTCGTGGCGGCGTGGATTATCGTCTTAGCGGCGGTTAAACGTCCCGTCGGCGTCAAAGAAATCTTTTTCGGCGCGTTCGATTGGAAAATGACGCTTAATATCTGCTGTATCCTCTACTTTATCCAAATTTTAAGCGTGACAGAAGTCCTAGGCGAAATCGTCGCGGCTTTTCAAGCCTCTCCGTTGCCAGTTCCCGTGATTATCGCTTGCGTTTCGTTCATAATCGGAGTTTTAACGGGCATGAGTCAAGGTCATGTGGCAATCGTTATGCCAATCGTCGCGGCTCTGGGCACGGGCAACCTAAATCTCGCGGGCGTGGCAATGGCTTTCGGCGTGGCGGGGCAAATGCTCACTCCAACGCACGTTTGCTTAATCGTAACGATTGATTATTTCAAAGCGGACTTGTTTGGAACGTTAAAGCCCGTTTTGCTCGGCGAAATACTCCTGCTAACAGTTTTTAGCCTCTACACTTGGCTAACGTGGTGATGGTGACATGTTTTACAAAATTTTTAAGGTCTTATGCCGCATATGGTTTGGATTGATTCTTCGTACGCGAGTTATCGGCGTTGAAAACATTCCGAAGGACGGCGCGTTCATTTTGGCGGCTAATCACGTGAGCAACTGGGATCCACCGTTCCTAGGAACCTTCATGAGCCGCGAAGTTTGCTATATGGGCAAGGAAGAACTCTTCAGCAATCCGGTTATGGCGTGGGTCTGCCGAAATCTGCACGTTTTCCCCGTCAAACGCGGCGCGGCTGATAAATCGGCGATTAAAACTGCGATTAAGCTCCTCAAGGACGGCAAATGCTTAGGTATCTTCCCTGAGGGCACGCGCTCGAAGACCGGCAAGCTCGGAAAGGCTGAACCTGGCGTAAGTTTGATTGCCGCCATGACGAAAGCTCCGATTATCCCCGCCGCCATAGTCAATACGGAAAAAATTTTCTCCCGCGAAAACTTTCTGCCACGGCTCGCAGTCATTTACGGCACGCCGATTAAATTCACTGGCTCGACCAAAGATAAACAAGCCCTTGCTGACTTCGCGCAGGAAATCATGAACGAAATCGCTAAGCTCAAGTCCAGTAGCTCATAAAAACTTTTTCCCGTCGATGTGGCGGGCTTTTTTTTGCCCGTTTTACAAAATCCTGTATATGGGATTTCGTAAATCACATCTCCAAATCGCCCCTGATTTTTGTAATCGCCGAAAAACACGCATTATCACGCGATACAAAATCCTATATTTGGGATTTCGTAATTTGAACCTCCAAATCGCCTCCAAAACCCGTTTCAGACCTCCGAAATCACTTTCAAGGCTTCAAAATCGTTTTTAAGCCTTCAAAATCTGTTTCAAAGCTTCAAAAGCAGTTTCAAGCCGTAAAATTCAGTTCAAATAAAAATTTTTACTAAAAAGCTTGACACAGTGGCGGCAAATGATTTAATATTGGCGGCGTCACGGGGGCGTAGCTCAGTTGGGAGAGCGCTTGAATGGCATTCAAGAGGTCAGGGGTTCGACCCCCCTCGTCTCCACCAAAATTTGAAAATTTCCCGGCAAAGCCGGTTATTTTTATTTATGGAGGTGTTTTTCATTGGCGAAGAAGATATTTACCCTTTTTTGCGGCGGCGATGTCAATCTGGGCAGAAGAATGAATTATTTGTCCAAAAAAAAGGAGCCGTTCGTCGGGATAAAGGAAATGGAGCAGGCAGATTGTCGAATTGTTAATCTCGAATGCGTAATCGGCACGCATGGCGAACAAATTTCAACTAAACATTACTTTTATCTGCGCGCCCGCCCCGAACAGACGAATATCCTTACAAAATACAACATTGACATCGTAACGACGGCAAATAATCACGCGGGCGACTACGGAGCGGACTCTTTGCTTGAGGAATTGGGATATTTGGACGCGGCAGTGATTTTACATGCTGGTTCGGGCAAAAACTTCGTGGAGGCATTTGCGCCCGTCTATAAAACCGTCAACGGAATAACTTTTGCGATAATTTCTTTTGATTCTAGGAAACGTTCTTCAGCCGCGACCAATAACAGCCCTGGCACCGCGTATTTGCCACTCAAAAAGCCTGAACTCTGGGAAAAATTTTTAAAAGACAGAATCATCGAGGCTCACGATAAAGCTAACGTGGTAATTATCTGCCCGCATTGGGGAATTAATCTAACTTACGAGCCGACGGAGGAGCAAAAGCAAATTGGACGCCTTCTAATCGATATGGGCGCGGACGCAGTCTTTGGAACGCACGCACATTACTTTCAAGGCGTGGAAATTTATAAAAACCGCCCGATTATTTATGATGCGGGCGATTTTCTTTTTGATTCGTCTTTAAAACGAGCCGCCGCCGCGTTTATGTTGGAAATATCTTCGGACGGCGTGGAAAAAGTCAGCTTTATCCCCTTATGGAAGACAGCCGCGCAGACTTTGCGAACCAGAGGTATCAGAGCGGCTACGATACTAAAGCAATTTATCGGGCTATGCAAAGAATTCGGGACGATACCAAAAATTTCAGCCGAAGAGACAGCCGAGATAACGTTAAACCCTCCGCCGCGTGAAAATAAAATCCCTGCAGACGTTTTAGAGAACGTGAGCCTGGAAAAACGACTAATTGAACCCTTGAGCGAGCCGCGACCAGCTTGGACAGTCGATAAAGTGCCTGACGAGGCGATTATCCCGCCGCAAAAGTTCGGTGCGCTAAAATTAGTCGGTTATTACGTTCCGCCCGAATGTCGAACGCTGAATGAACGGCGAATGCTTTACGTTGAGACTTATTGGACGATTGATGAGCCGCTGGACAAGGAATGTTTGCTAGAAATAACCGGAGTTCCGGTTCGCGAATGTGAAATGCCGCCTTACGGGGCAGAATATCGCCGACATGAGTTTTGCGATAACATGTGGCCAGTAAATCGCTGGAAAGTCGGCATTATTTATCGTGACAGGTACGGTTTGCTCCCGCCGCGTGATGATAGCCGCCTTGCCAACGTGGATTTGCGGATTGAACTAAAAGTTACGGCGGATAATAGACTGCTCGGCGAATTCAAAGACCCGAACTTAATTAAAATGCGGATTTCGGGCTTGCAGTACTACAACACGGATTTTGACGACATAATTTATCAATCGGAGGCGGGAAAGTGTTGGACGCCGGAGCAAATCGCTAAAATCACGGGCGGCAAGTGGATTATTCCTCCGCCGGCGGGCTGGCACGTCGAATCGTTCCGCCTAGACAATTATCTTGGCTTAAAACTGGGTTTGCGTCCGACTTTGCTTTTGGCGCAGACGAAAAAAGCTCCGGAGGACGTAAGCGACCTTGACGGAGCCATTGTTAGTCAAAAATTGGAAGGTTTGCCGGCGGATTTTCCTCAACTTAAAGTCGATGATGTGGAGCGAGCGATATTTGAACTGGGAATTGCGGCTAGGAAACGTTTTCAAGGCAAAGTCATCGCGGTTACGGGTTCCAATGGCAAAACTACGACTTGCAACATGCTAAATCACGTGCTGAGCAAGGCTCATAGGGTCGTAGCGACGCCGAAAAACGCTAATCTTTACAAACAGGTGCCGTGGATTATGTCTCACGTCAAGCAAGATGATGATTTTGCGGTTATCGAGATAGCTTTATCGGCGTTTAAGGAGTTGCAAGGCTCGATTACCTATGAAATTCCGCCCGATATAGCTGTTGTGACCTCCATTGCCCCGGCTCACATTGGTTATAAGGTCGTCGGCGGTTCATTGGATAACGTAGCGAAGTATAAAAGCCGAATTCTTTGCGGAATGCCCGCGGGCGGCTATGCAATACTCAATCGGGACATGCACGGCTACAAAATTTTTGAGCGGAAGGCTAAAAGTTATAAACTCAATGTCATAACGTTCGGCACGCACCCAGAAGCCTTGATTAGGATGCCTGAACTTAAAAACGGCGGAGAAATTTCCGTGGCGGGCAAGATTTATAAGCTATCGTGTCCAGTTCCCGCCGAGCAACTTTACGATGCACTTGCTACCGTCGCCGTATCGACTGCCGTAAGGGTTCCAGTCGACAAAACGCTTGAGGCATTGAAGAATTTTACGCCGATTAGGGGTCGCGGCAATATTTTAAGGTTAAAACTCGGAGAAAAGAACTTAACTATCATTGACAGCACGAAAAACGCCAATCCCGTTTCCATGACATACGCCTTGCAACATTTGAAGACCTCCGAGCCGAATCCGAAAGCCCGCGTGGCGATTTTGGGAGATATTGCCGAGTTGGGAGCTAAAAGCGTCGCTTATCACAGGGAACTTGCCGAGGCGATGCTTGCCGCCGAGCCGGACAGGATTTTACTTTGCGGAAGTTTCATGAGTTATCCGTACAAGGTCATCAAAGACAAAATCAACGTCACGTGGTTTGAAACGCTGGAGGATTTGCTTAAAAGCTTCGGGGAGCACCTGCAAGACGGCGATACGGTTCTTATCAAGTCGTCGGCGGCTACGGGGCTATCGCAAGTCGTCAAGCTCTTAATCAAAGCTCAGCAGTATTGATGGTCTAGATGAATTATTGCCCGGTCGTCGGCGTGCAAGGCAATTAAACGTCGTTGAAATTCGCGCCTAAGTTCTCGGTCGCTCATCAAGAAATTCCACGGGACTACCACGTCGAAGATTAACTTTCTACCCGTCTTGTATGGCACAACTCGGAAATCATGTAACGAAAGCCGCGTATCAATCGCCGCCAGAATTTTTATCGCAAGTTCCCTGTGCTCGTCGAAAGCCTCATCGCCCTGTACGACGGGGTCAACGTGAAGAGTCGCGGAGACTTGGAACGTCGATTGCAATTTGCGTTCCAGCTTGTCAATAATCTCGTGCGCCTCCAAAAGTTTCAACGTCGCGGGCATTTCAACATGCATTGAGATAAAAATCCTCTTCGCGCCGTAGCTGTGAATAATCAGGTCGTGGACGCCCAAAACGTCGGGTGAGTCCATGACCGTTTTTGTTATGTCGTCGATTAGCTGTTGATTGGGTCGGTCGCCGAGCAAGGGATTTAGAATTTCCTTTAGCGATTGGAAGCCGCCACGCAAGATGAACGCCGATACGAATACGCCCGCGCCGCCGTCAATGTTCATGTCGAACTCAATCCAAAGGTAAATGGAGACGATTACGACGCTCGTCGCTAGGCAGTCGGTGAAACTATCGATTGCCGCCGCGCTCAATGCCTCCGAATTAATTTTTTTTGCCGCGTATCGATAAAACAGCCCAAGAAAAAATTTCGCCGCAACCGACAAGCTTAGAACAAACATAGTGATAAAGCCGGCGTTCATTTCCTCTGGGTTGATGATTTTTTCGACGGACGAGAAGAGGAGCTTGCCGCCAACAAGAATCATGCCCGCCGCCACGAACAGCCCCGCCAGATACTCTGCGCGCCCGTGCCCAAAGGGATGTTCCTCGTCAGCAGGCTTAGCGGCGATACGAAAGCCCGCCAGCATTATCGCGGAGGTGGCGACGTCGGACAGGTTGTTTAGGGCGTCGGCGATGATTGAAATCGAACCGCTCATCATGCCGATAAAAAATTTTACGCCGCTTAGCAATAGATTGACGCAAATCCCCGCGCCGCTGACTAATTGCCCGTACCTCTCGCGGTTCGTTATGTTAAACAAGTTTTTCCAGCTCATTGAATAGCTTAAGATTCTCCTCTCGTGAACGAATTGCCGACCTAAGGTAAGAGCCGTCCAGCCCCGCGAAGTTCGCGCAACTCCTCAGCAAGATTTTTTCCCGCCGCAACTCCTTTAAGATTCTCCCGGCTTGCTCGTGCCTGAATAGAACGAAATTCACCGACGGAGGGAAGACCTCCACGCCGCGTAAATTGCTTAGCCGTTCGACGAAAAAATTTTTCTCCGCCGCCAGCCAAGCACGCGTTCGCCGCAAATAATCTTCATCCGCCAACGCCGCCACGCCCGCCTTTTGTGCTAAGAAGTTCACGTTCCAAACGTCCTTTGACAGGTTCAATCGCCGCGCTAAGTTCTTTTCGACGACCGCAAAGCCCAATCGCAAGCCCGGTATCGCAAAAATCTTTGTAAGCGACTGCACGACCGAGATTTTCTCCGAGACAAGCCGCCGAACTGATTCCACGTCGAGAAAGTCAATAAACGACTCGTCGACGATGACGCTTGAGACTTCAGCGAGCCGCAAAATTTCTTCTGCGTCGATTAAGTTGCCCGTCGGGTTGTTCGGTCGACCGATTATCACGCAATCGCTGCGGAGCTTGCTAACGTCTAGGGCAAAACCTTCCGCCGCCTTCGTGATGACAAGTTCCACGTCGCAACCCGCCGCACGAGCCGCCCGCTCATATTCGGAAAAGCTCGGCACGGGGATTATCACACGCTTTGGACGCGTCGCATTGAGGTAGAGATAAAAGAACTCCGCCGCGCCATTCAAGACGACTGATTGACTTTCGGGCACGTCGTAGCGTTCAGCAATAGCTCGTTTAAGTTCGGCGGCTTGCGGGTCGGGATAATTCACCACGCCGCCCAGATTTTCTTCGAGCGTCCGCAAAACTTTTTCCGATAAGCCGAGCGGATTGATATTCGCGCTGAAGTCGAGCCAATCGCCCGCCCTGCCTGCCGCGTCATAGACCTGCCCGCCGTGTTCGTAGCGTTCCAAAGTCTTCCCTCCAAAAAATTTTCCGCCATTATATCACGGCGACTCACCCGCGCAAAAAATTTTTGTTATTTCAATCGGCACGTGATATAATCGCCGCATTAAATTTTAAGGACGGTGATTGCAATGGTTATAGAGATTATAAGCGTCGGCACGGAAATATTGATGGGCAACATCGTCAACACGAACGCGCAATATCTTGCAAAGCGGCTGGCGCACCTCGGCTTAGACTGCCACTATCAAACGGTCGTCGGCGATAATCCTGAGCGGATAAAGTTGGCTCTCGACGTGGCGTATTCGCGGGCGGACGCCGTGATTATGACTGGCGGGCTTGGTCCCACCAAAGACGACTTAACTAAGGAAATGCTCATGGAATATTTCGGCAAGCGTCCCGTCGTCGATGCTAAGGTTTTGAACTTCCTTGAGGAACGGGCTAAGGCTCGCGGCTTCGGAAAACTTTCTGACGGCATGAAAAAGCAAGCGATTGTCCCGGACGAGTCGTTGATACTTTACAATCATCACGGCACCGCGCCCGGTTGCGTCATGGAACGCGGCGGCAAAGTTTGTATCCTGTTGCCCGGTCCACCACACGAAATGCAACCCATGTTCGAGGAGTGTTGCGAACTTTACCTGAACGCTAAGAGCGATAAAGTCCTCGTGTCGATGATTATCAAATGTGTTAGCAAGTTCGACGCGCCGATTGCTATCGTTGGTTAATCGCCCGTGGCTGATAGA
>JAFQZB010000403.1 GCA_017406175.1 Selenomonadaceae bacterium
CACTCATGGCGGTACTTGTGGCGCGCAAGCCGAATCAAAACTTTATCGCGATTTGGTTCAGCGTGAAATTTCCGAGCTTGAAGGAGTACCAAATCTCTGGAAGACCGAAAAATACTGCGGCAACAAACACGGTATTCATATTCCTTGCGGTAACGGTTTTGGTGGATACGCAGACTGGCCGCACCCCGACTTCGACGCCAAAATTTCCATTCGTCAAGACCATGCCAATGACTTCGAGATTTTCAAGGTTGGAACTTATGGGCTTTGCATTTCTTGTGGCAAGGAAATTTCCCACGGACTTCGCTGCGACGACTGCAACCCTGACGAAAAAGAATTCTGCCAAGAGTGCGAGAACTTTTGCTATGAGACTTGGGAGGTTATCAATCGGCACGGCGAACGCATTCACGTTTGCGACCACTGCTTGAACGAGTACTATCGCCTTTGCGAGCATTGTGAGGAATATTTTGATAGAAACCAGATGACCCTTATCAACGACGGTTCCTATGTTTGCCCGCATTGCCTTGACGAGGAGTACTTGCTTTGCAACGAGTGCGACGAATATTTCCTCGCCGATGAAGTTTCCCTCGCTGTCGACGCTCATGGAAATAACGTCTATGTTTGTGATTCTTGCCGCGATAACCACTACACCCAATGCGCCGAATGCGAACGCTTCTTCCACAATGATTCTGTCGTCGACGAACTTTGTCCCAACTGCCACGCCGAGGAGGTGCCCGCATGAATTCCTTGGAAGATTTTCTCCGCCCCACTCAAAAGCAACTTTTCAAGCGACTCGTCAAAAAATTCAAAGGCAAGACGCTCATCAGTAAAGGAAATTTCATTCTCGTCAAAGGCGAAGCTCCCGTCATGCTCGTATCCCACCTCGACACCGTTCACGAACAGCACGTTCGCGACATCTGCACTTCTGCTGATAAAAATATTTTGATGAGCCCGCAAGGCATTGGCGGCGACGACAGGTGCGGCGTTTTTGCTCTCTGCAAAATCTACCGCCTTTCCAAAATCAAACCGTGGCTTCTTTTCTGTTGCGACGAAGAAATCGGCGGGCTTGGGGCTAAACAATTCTGCCTTGCTCATCAGCAACACCAACTTCCTAAAGAACTCGACGACATCAAATTCATTATTGAGCTTGACCGCAAAGGCTCTCGCGACGCCGTTTATTACCACTGCGACAATCCCGACTTTGAGGCTTGCATCTCCGGCAAGGGCTTTAAGACCGCGCAGGGCTCCTTCTCCGACATCTCCCTTATCGCGCCGGAACTTGGTATAGCCGCCGTCAATCTTTCCTGCGGTTATTATGCGGCTCACACGCGACACGAGCATATCAATCGCGCCGAACTTAACGACACAATCTGCAAGGTGGTTGACATCATCAGCAATGCTACACAGTTGCCGCGCTTTGAATATGTCGAGTGTATTCAATCTGTTGAACCGCGCAAGTTCGTCTACCGCGATGAATCTGTCAGCTTGCCGCGCAAAGTTCCTACCAACCTTCGTGACATCTACAAATTCTTGTTGGATTTCTATTCCGCAAATGAATTGGAATCTTTCCGTGCCGAATTCGGTGACCAAATCCTCTGGCAAATCTACAACGACGAAATTGCTCCCTTTTATCCCTACTGATCCTTATCAACTATTATCCTTTTGCAAAAGGAAATCCTACTGACCAGACTTGTCTTTCAGTGGGGTTTCTTTTTTCAACCAAAATCAATGCTCCAATGTTCAAAAAATATGACATCGATTGTGTTATCATTAACCTGAAGAAAAATCTTTTGTAGGAGAATAATCATGAGACTGACGGCTTTGAAAGTTTTGGAAATATTGCAAGGAGAGTCGGACAAACGGCACCCCTTGACTTTGCAGAAAATAGCAAGTAGATTAGCGGAAGAATTCAACGCCACGGGCAATTCTACTCGTGGTAATCGACACACTGCTCGTGCTTATGTCGAAGCTTTGCAAGAAAACGTTTATCCCATTGTGCGCAATGGCATTAACTTAAGCGACGCGGTAATTAAAGCTCACAGGATAAATATAACGGCAATTTCGCTGAAAGAGTCGATTACCTCTTAGCGGATGAACATAATGGATTATCTGCTCTAAGAACAGGTGTTCATAAAAATTGAATAGTGATATAGTAGATACATTATGAGAAAAAAATACGAAACAGATTTAACGGATGAGCAATGGGAAGTGATTGCGCCTTTGTTCGTCAACATGCGAAAACGCAAATGGGATAAACGCGAATTGGTCAATGCGGTGTTGTATCTGGTGAAAACGGGCTGTCAGTGGCGTAATTTACCGCACGATTTCCCACCAGTCTTTACCGTGCACAGCTTTTATCGACGTGCACGCCTTAACGGACTTTGGGACAAAATCCTCGAACACCTCGTTAAGCTGACGCGCCAAAGAGCAGGCTTAAGCGAAGAACCGACCCAAGCATTAATTGACTCTCAAAGCGTAAAAACGACCGGTGCCGTCGAGCAAAAAGGCTTTGACGCGGGAAAAAAACGAAAGGAGTAAAACGGCAAATCGTCACCGACGAGACCGGTTGTCTTTTATCAGTCGTGATTCACAAAGCAAATTTGCACGACACAAAAATAGGTTATTGGGCAGCGGGCTTGGCGACTTTCGCCTATCCGACGTTGGAGAAGATATGCGCCGATGGCGGCTATCGCGGGACTTTTGTTTACGAGGCTTATAAATATTTCGGCTTGCGGGTAGAGATAAGTAAGAAGTTAAAGCCGCACGGCTGGCAAGTGTTACCAAAACGCTGGATAGTGGAGCGGACTTTTTCTTGGCTTAATCACTCTCGGCGACTTAGCAAAGACTACGAGCTGACGATTGCTTCTGCCGAGATCTTGATTATGATTTCTCATATTCACACTTTGCTTAATCGTTTATGAACACTAATCCTAAGTGTGAGGCATTGGACTTGTCCGGTATGTGGAACTGCTCACGACCGTGACAAAAACGCCGCCATAAACATCTTGCATAAAGCTTTGGAAATGAAAAATTCAGCTTGAAGGATAAAAACTACCGTGGGACACACGGAAAGTTACGCTTGTGGAGAGAGTGTAAGACGCATTGCGCCGTTCTCTTTGAAGCAAGAATCCCTCCGGCTTTAGCCGTGGGGAGTGTCAATCTCGGACTTTACCAACACACACCGGTTGGAAATACTACCCTTTCTTGAAGAAATGTGAGTAAAAGCCGGCAATTACTATTTTCACGGACAGCTTTATCACGATAAATTATTGCGCCCTTTGGCATAGTCGCTGTTAATCTGTCCGCTAATTTACTTGATTTCTATTCCAAAGCCTTAATTCTTTCTGTAAAGAATTGGAAAAGTTATATGAAGACGAACACGAATTATCTTGCTTTACGCTACGAATTGGAGTTTAATAACGACGAAAATTGCCAATGGATAAAAATATGGAGGAAAATATGGCTGAAATTAATCAAAACCTGAATGCGGAAGTAAAAATGGTCAAGAGGCTTTTTTTCAGTATGGCGATTAGTCAAATTGCAACTGCTTGTTGTATTATGCTTTCCGGGGTGGCAAACGGAATTTTTATCGGGAAATTTTTGGGCGCGCAAGACATGGCGGCTTTTGGGCTTATAAATCCTGTGTATTTGTTGATGTCGGCGATTTCAACGACATTTGCTGTTGGTGTGTCGACCTATTGCGGAATTTTGCTCGGCAAAGGCAATATTCAAAAAGCAAGAGAGGTTTTCACGACAAACGCCGTTACAATAATTTTTTTGTCGATAACCTTTACGGGGCTTGTAATTTTTTTCTCGGACAATCTTTGTGAGATGATGGGCGCAAGAGGAATACACGAAAATTTAAAACCCGGTTTAATTTCGTATCTCTATGGTTTTTCACCGGCATTTTTAGCGATGGCACTGAGTTTGAATTTAATGACGTTGCTTTATTTGGAAGGCGCGAAGAAAAGAATTTTAATCGCAATGATTTCAAGCCTCATCGTCAACATAATCGGAGATTTTTTGAATGTCTATGTTTTTAACGGCGGCTTATTCGGAATGGCGGCGGCAACAACTTTTAGCTATTACGTTACCTTTGTAATTTTGGCATTACATTATCGTAAAGGCTCGTTGTTGTTTTTCACGCGACAAAATTTCAGTTTAAAACCGTTGAGTGAAATTTTTACTTTGGGATTTTCAAACGTGATAAGTCGTCTGAGTGTTTTCGGAAGAATTTTCGCGATAAACTATTTGCTGGTGTCGGGTTTTTCGCAAGTTGCACTGACAGCTTTTTCCGTCAAAAGTAATTTGGATAATTTGCTTATCTCCGTAGTTATTGGAATATCTTCCACAATTTTGACAATGGGTGCGGTCTACGGCGGCGAAGAAGATAAAATGTCCATGCATATCTTGTACAAACTCTCTTTGAAATACGGCTTGCTCCTGACGATTTTTGTCAGCGTTGCCGTTTTTTTGTTCGCCGAGCAAATTGCCGGATTGTACTTGTCTGAAAATCCTGAAGCCGGTTCCGAGACCGTCATGGCTTTAAGATTGTATATCATAAGTTTGCCTCTTTACTTGATTGGCGAATCGTACACAAGTTTTGCGAGAGTTCTAAAGAAAAAATTTTTGTCGTCGGTAATTTGTGGGCTGGAAAATTTTGGATTCGTGATATTTTTTGCATACGTACTGGGATATTCAGTCGGCTTGAATGGCGTATGGCTTTCGTTTTTCTGCGGAGAGGTCGCGACAATGATTTTTATCTTTATTGCCATCTGCAAACATTGCGGACACTTTCCAAAATCGCTTGATGATGTTATGATGTTGCCGAGTGATTTTGATTTATCGTCGAAAGAAAGACTGCGCTTGACAGTTACGAATATGCCCGAAGTATTGAAAGCGTCGGAAAATGTTCAAAAATTTTTGTTAAAACAAGGCGTAAGTGAACGCGACGCGTATATTATGGCATTGAGTGTTGAAGAATTGGGCGGAAATATAATTCGCTGGTCATTTAAATCGGCGAAAAAAAATACAATAAGCATTTACCTTGTCTTTAAAGATAACGAGTGGATTTTGAGATTGCGAGATGATTGCGAGCCGTTCAACCCAAAAAAATGGTTGGAACTCTCCCGCCAAAACAAAGAATATCCCTTTAAAAATATTGGAATAAGGCTTATTATGTCAATGGCGAAGAATGTTGAGTATCTGAACGTTTTGAGAATTAATAATTTGATTATCAGGATACCGCAAAATTAGAGGTGATTGAATGTTTGATATACTCGAAAAGAAAAATCGCGAGGCAACGACGCTCAAGCATGGCGAAAATATTTTTCATGAAGCTCTGAGCCGAAAAGAAAATTATTACCACGTCTTAACCGAAGACGGTCGGGAGTATGACATTGCCTATACGAAAAATAATGATTTTGTTCCCGAAAATTATCGGAAAGTAAAGGCGGGCATTGAAATTCTTCCTTCCTACTTGAGCTATGACGAAAACGCGACGGTCACGCTTGACCTTTCGCTGTTGCAGGAAGTTCGCGCTGTCTTTTGCCACACGCTGAATGAATACTCCGTGGTAATTGCGCGGCTTGCTTTGAAACACACGGCGAACGAAGTTTATTTCCTTAATCCGCTTGCGAAAATTTTTCTCGGCGAAAATCCGCGTCTGCATATCGTTGAACATTTTCCTGAGTCTGATGAAAATGAGACGTTGCAAATTGTTGACGGCTTTTTCATCGGTTACTTTGACAAAAATTTTCATAAACTTAACGCTGTTGCGGCGTTTCACTCAATATTTTTCAAGCAGTCGTTTACAAATTTAAATCTTGCCGATGTCAAATATTTTGAGTTATCGATAGCTAAAAACGTCGGAGTCGGCGGGATTCTTTCGTATTACACTCAAGCAAAAGAAATTGCCGGTCGGGAAGGTTGGCAGATTTATCTAAAGGAAAATTGCACCCGCTATCCGCAAGAAATGTTGCAAAAATATTTCCGGCTCGCGTCCAAACCGCTCGAGTCCACGCCCGCAAATACGATTTATCTGCAAGATGTTGTTTTGCTTATCTCAACTTATCACGCCTCAAAGTTTGACTTCGAGATTGACGAAAATATTCTCAGCGACAAATTCCGCGCCGAAATGGACGAATACGCAGAGGCTATTTTAGGAAATCACAACGTGTTGGGCGTTTTGATTCGCGGCACAGATTATATTGTTTCAAAAATGGGCGGCATCCGTAAAATGGCGACGGTTGATGATATGTTGCCGATGATACGCGAGTGGATTGACGCCGACGGTTACGACTTAATTTTTTTGGCGACTGAAGACCAAGACATTTTGGAGCGCATGAGAAAAGAATTTGGCTCCATGATTCGAGTTATATCGCAGGTTCGCCACAGTGTCCGCGACTTTCAGAATATGAAACTTTTGAGCGAGCTGGAAAAGAAAGAACAGGAAAATAACGCCGGACTTGTGGAAGACAACACTGTAAATTATTTCTACGCGCTTTATCTCTTGTCGAAGTGTCAAAGCTTTATGGTGAGCGGGCAGTGTCACGGCTGGAATGTCGTAAATTCTTTCAAGCATGGAGAATTCAAACGCCGCTACAAATTTCAGGTCGGCTTAAAATAAAAAATTTTGAGGAGATCTTTAAATGGAAGTTAAATATAACGTCGGCAGTCTGCTTATAACGTTGCCGACAAGAATTGACGCGAAAAACGCCGCCGCTTTTGAAAAAGAATTATTCGCCGTTGAGCAACTTCATGACGCTGAAGAAATTTTGCTGGACGCGAAAAATTTGGCTTACATTTCGTCGTTGGGGCTCCGTGTCATCTTGAAGTTGGCAAAAAAAATCAAAACTACTCCGACGCTCATGGTCAATGCCTCAAATGAAGTCTACAACGTTTTCGACGTTACGGGCATGACTTCGTTTATCAAAGTTTTAAGGAAAAGGCGCAGTGTCAATCTGACTTCGACAAAATTGCTGGCTTTCGGCATGTTCGGCTCGGTCTACCGTGTCAATGAAGAACAGATTCTCAAGGTGTTTCACGACCTTACCACCGAGCGCAAAATTCAAGAAATTGTTGATACCATGCGCATCGCCTTCACTCACGATATTCCGACGGTTATTCCTTTTGAAGTGGTTGTGACGGAAAAAGGATTCGGCATATTGCTTGAGTTGTTGAACGCGGAAGTTTTGTCGACGCTCATGCACGACAATCCGAAAGATTTTGACCGACACGTAATCGAAATGGTGAAACTTGCAAAAACCCTCGCCGATACGGAATTTGAAGAATATCTGCTGAAAAATCGCAACGATTTTATGACTGAAGTTGTGGAAAGTGCCGCCGAATATTTGACGCCCGAAGAAATTTCCGTGCTCAAAAGTTACGTTGACCTTGTGCCGCGCAGAAATTCCGGCGTGCATGGAGATCTTCACGCACGGAACATTATGATTACGGACGGCAAGCCGTTTTTGATTGACATGGACGAATTCGGTTGCGGACATCCTGTGTGGGATATTGCCGGTACTCATCTGATTTATCAAATGATACCACATTTTCCCGAAGAAATATTTCGCAAACAAACAGGTCTCGAAGGAATATCTTTGGCGGATTTTTGCTTAAAGATGATACGCTTTACCGTTGACGAAGCAGATATTTGTTGGGAAAAATTTTTCAATGAATATTTCAACGACTACTCCGCCCGGGAAAAAAATTACATCTTGCAGGCGGTAAAATTTTATTCGCGTTTTAAGTTGATTATTTTTTCCATAGCTCGTTGTCATGTGGAAAAGAATAATTCGACGCGGCTTGCAATGCAAGTTGACGTGATTCGTTATTACTTGAAGGAAATGCAAGCGTTTGACATTGGCAAATTAATTAAAGCTTTCGAGGTGTGGAAGTAATGAGCAAAAATTTTTTTCCGGCGATTGAGTTGGCGCATCAAAATTATCTGCAAACGGGTACGATTCGCTCGGCATGCAGTTCTTTTTTTGCTTTCAACGAAGACGCGATGAAAAAAGTTTCCCTGAGTCCCTCCACCGAAATTACTTTACGTGAAGAAATAAATCCCGCACAACTTCAAGCCGCCACAGATAAAGCCATTGAAGTTTGTCCTTATATCGCTTTTGACATTTCCAAACGCGGCGATATTGTTCACTTTCACAAAAATAATTTGCCGCTCGTCGTGCACAAGGCGGGAACAATTAAAGAATTTGGAACGGACGATAACAATCGACATTACAGCGTTGTGGAATATGACGGGGCTAAAATTATTTTCACCGTGAGCCATATTTTGACGGACGCAACGGGAATATTTTATTTCGTTCAAGCTGTGTTGGATTTTTACTTCGGCGAGGAAAAAACTTTCTATCAAGGCGCAAATAAAATTGATTTTGCGGCTGATTTAATGGCGCAAGATTTTCCTTTGCCTGAAGACTACGAGCCGAAAGATTATAAGCTTGAAAAACTTTTTGTGCCGCCGGAAATAAATTCCTCCGAAAGCGGCACGATGATTGAAACTTTTGCAGAGATTCCTACTCAAAAATTTAAAGCCTTCTGCAAAAAATACAATATCTCCGCGCAAATTGCCTTATCAATTTTGTTGGCAAAGGCAGTTCAGAAAACTCATCCTCAAAACGAAAAAATTATCAGCGTTCGCGGTCCCGTAAATACTCGAATTGCGTTAAACCTGCCGAATACGTTTCAAAATGCCAGCATTCCGCATATTTTCCTAAATATTGAGCCGCGTTGGTTGGAAGGCGAATTTCCTGCCGAAGCATTAAAAAGTTTAAAGGAAGATATTGCCTGTCAGTGTTCTTATGAAAATCTGGCTGCGTTCACAAACAAATTAAGAAAATTTTTCACGACAAAAGATATTTCACAGCGTAATGCAATGGGGATGGCTTACAAGAGACAAACCGACGTTTTTGCAAGCTATCTCGGAAACATTTTGACCGCCGATACATTTGCGCACATAAAACTATTCAGGCAAAAAATTTCTGCGGCGTATCCTTTGATGACATACGCGTACAAATGCGGCGAAGTTCTTGTCTTTCAAATTATTCAGTCTTTTGATAATCCGCTTTACGCAGAAAATCTTTTGAAAGTTATCAACGAATTGTGACGAGGAAAAAGTGTAAATCCCTTGCTAAGGATACCGGCGACCATTTATTTCGTGTTCGGGAACTCTGTCGTCAATATTTTTCTTACTTCGTCGCTTAAATTGCCTATATTAAAGCAGCTAATATCTTTCAAAGACTCACACATAATCCTCAATACGCGCAATCCGGCGTAGGAAACATAGCTAAGTTCTGTCGCATCTATTTCTATTTCTGTAAATGTATATTTGCTCTTTTTTCTTCGTATTTTTGTAACAATTTCGGTGCTGTAATTGTATCCAAACGCCCGCATATCCGGATAGAAAGAACATTGTCTTTTAAGGATAAATCTTGAGAGAAAGGAAGCTCAAGCTCTTGTTTTTCAGCTGATTTCGTCCCTTCTGCCGTCAATATCCATTCTTCTATCTCTTGATATGCCGATATAATTCGTTCCATTAGAGCAGGATTATCCCGCAGAGAAGGAATCGAATTTAACTTGTCAGAATAACGGAAACTTTTGATAGAGAAGCCGCACTCCTCCAGGAAATGTCTACGTTCTTCAAGTGTTCCGGCAATAAATACATGGTCACTGTTATCGGTATTGGCTAATCGATTGACGCCGGCGTTGTTTGCCTCCAAAATATCATTTTTGTTGCCGCCGGTGAGCACGGCATAAGTGATTGCCATTAACTCAGTGAATTGCGAATCCGAAGTGTACCAACATCCGCCGAATTCCCGCAAAAGGTGATGAATGTTTTTACAAACGGCTTTCAAATCATAGCGATTAAAATAACCCAACAAACCGTCCGTAATAATGCATATTTTCCCTTGAACGTCTTTTAAAGCAGTTCTCATAGAGGCATAATTTGTTGCGTCCACACCGTGATATTGCACTAAATGTTTTTCACTGTTAGCTATATGCTTGAAGGCGATGGAACTGATTTCGTCAGCTACAATCGGCAAATCCAAACCATAATATTTTTTCTTCAGTCTCGCCGTCTTCAAACAATTAGGCAAGTAACCACAAGGCAAATCCACGATTATTTCGCAGTCGGTCTCTTTAGCGATCACGTTCCACATATAGTACCTTGCCTCCAAGGAGATTACCCGACTCCGCGTGATTTGAGAATCAGTGGCTATATTTAATTTCTCCTCAATGTCACGATAAAAGCGCATAATATCCGGCTCCTCGGTCTCGGCTAAAAGACAAAGGCAACCCTTTTTAGCCTATGCAAAAAATAAATCCCTAAGGTCAAATTATGCTTGACTTCAGGGATTTTTTTCTGATTTCCTTGCTTGACGCCTAGTATCTTGCGTAGTAAAATCCAAAAAACATATTGAAAAAGGATAGGATTAAAGGGTTGCCCTTATACCTCTCAATATTTCTTCCGCGCCCAATTTAAAAATGTCGAGTGATTGACGTTTAACATTTTTCCTGCTTGTCGTGCAGATATTTCGCCGGATTCCCAACGCATTAAAACTTCTTCGTAATTTGGCGGTTTTGGTTTGCCCGGACGCCCGCATTTTATTCCGCGAGCCTTTGCCGCCGCGATTCCTGCCGCTTGTCGCCGTATCATGAACTCGCGTTCACTTTGCGCCACATACGACAATACCAGCAAGATTATATCCTGAACCAATGTGCCGATTAAATCTTTCTTGCGTCGCGTGTCCAATATCGGCATGTCCAAGACGAAGATGTTTGCGCGTTTTTCTCTGGTTATTATGCGCCATTGCTCCGGTATCTCGAAATAATTTCTGCCGAGCCGGTCAAGGCTCTCTATTACTACCAAATCTGCAGGCTTTAGCCTTTCCAAAAGTTTTTTATAAGCTGGTCGCTCGAAATTTTGTCCGCTCTGTTTGTCCACGAAAATATTTTCCGCACTTATTCCAAATTTGCGCATAGATAAAAGTTGCCGTTCTTCGCTCTGGTCGTTCGTTGATACTCTGACGTAGCCGTAAATCATTGCATTAAACTTCCTCCGTTACTTGTAAAGTCGCAAAAGATAAACGCCCTTGTCTAAGGCAGGGGCGTTTCAGTTTTATATGAAAAGATTTGAAGTTAAAGTAAACCTAAGCCGCGAGCCAATTCTTCGATACGCGGCAGTGTCAAGCAGATTGTGTAAGTAGAAAAAATTAGCGGTCGAATTTATCAAATAGAGCGGCGAGGCGATCGTTCAAAAGCAGTTGATTGCGAACGAGAGACCAGTTGGCAACCGGACGGTCTGCCCACTTTTTTTGCA
>JAFQZB010000404.1 GCA_017406175.1 Selenomonadaceae bacterium
AGCGGTTTTTTTGTGCAAGAAATTTTTTACTTCAGGAACGGAAACTCTTTGGTCACGTCGACAACCGTATCTTTGATGTGCGGGTGCGGCAAGCCGAAATCGAGCTTGTAATACTCCAGCGAATCAATTACGAGCGTTTCAGCTTCGGGCGTGAAAATAACTTTCTGGGACGTGCGCTTAGGATAAATCCTCGCCGAAAGAACTTCCGCTCCGTCGTTGATGAAGACTTCCACGCTTGAGCGGTCAATAAAAATATGGAGCTTAAGTTTATCTTGCGGTTCAATCTGAATTTCGCGGACAGACGCTATTCCGTTGATTACTTCGCCGGCGTTCGTGCGGTCAAGCTTGAACACGCCGCTTGAATTGTAAGTTAAAACGGTCTGCTCCAGTTCGGAGGCACGCAGGGCGATTGAAAACTTTTTCGACTTCGCGGCGTCAATCGTCAGGACAAGTTCGTAAGCCTCGCCCGAAACGCCATCAAAGGTCGTCGCCTCGTCAATAACAACGTTTCCAAAAGTTATCGGCTTCCACTTGCGGAGCTTTTCGAGTTCTTTGGCGGGCGTGGAGATGATTTTTCCGTTTTTAACGTGGAGTTCACGCGGAACAGTCATTTGCCCTGCCCAACCGTCTTTTGCCTCGTGCATGTCAACATTCCACATATCAAGCCAGGCAATCATAATCGTGCGACCGTCGGGCGTCTGCATGACTTGCGGCGCGTAGAAGTCAAAGCCCTTGTCGAGATATTGGAAGTCGCCGTGCTTAAAAATTCCCGTCTTGTAACTGAGTTTGCCGATAAGAACACCCGCCGCTTTGTCGTGATAAAAAGTTCCGTCGTCGGTTCTCAAGTCCATAGGCGAGAAAACCAACACGTCTTGCCCGTCAATCTCTGCAAAGTTCGGGCATTCCCACATTGCACCGAGATTACCTTCACTGCGGGCGGAAATGGCTTTTAACCTCCAAGACGTGGTTAAATCCTTCGACACGAACAAAAGAATTTGCCCATGCGCCATATCGGGCGTTCGCGAACCGAGTACCGCATAATATTTTCCGTTGTGCTCCCAAACCTTTGGGTCGCGAATGTCATGGATAGAAATATCTTTGTCCTCAACGTCGCTGTCTTCGATAATCGGATTTCTTTCGGATTTCTCAAAGTGAACACCGTCTTCCGAGTAAGCAAGGCATTGAAATTCGATATGCCCGTAACCAATTGCGGCTTCTTCTTCAGGCGTCGCGCTAAGGTGCCCGGTGTACATGAGATAAAGTTTGCCGTCCTTCTCGATAGCACTGCCCGAAAAACAGCCGCCGCCAGTCTCATACGGCGCATCGGGCTTTAAAGCAATCGGCAAATGTTTCCAATAGGCAAGGTCGTCGCTGACGGCGTGCCCCCAATGCATCGGCCCCCATTGCGGCGCGTAGGGGTAATGTTGATAGAAAAAATGATATTGCCCCTTGTAAAAGCACATGCCGTTAGGGTCGTTGCACCAACCGAACGGGGCGGCAAGGTGATAGCGCGGATACCAGCGGGCATCCGTCACCTGCGAAAAAGTTTTGAAGTCCAAAATCTGTTCTGCCATAAAATCACTCCTCATCTAAAATCATGATGTAATCGAAATACAATTCCTGTAATAAAGGAGCCGTCATGGATGACGGCTCCCGCCGCACTGAAACATGGATGTTTCATGCGGCGCACCAGCTCCGCTCTTTGATGACGCGTTCGCAGTGATAAACCTCCTGCGCCCCTGCGAGGCGTCCTTTCTTTTGTAACTTTTCTTTGGACGAGCAAAGAAAAGTTTTTCAAAGAAATCCGTTGTGCTTAAGCTGTCGATAAACAGAATAGCCCGCGATAGGGAAGCCCAAGACAATTCCTACAAGCCGCCCTTTGCCGCCGAGCTGAAAGTAATCATCGACAAGCCCGCCCAAGTACAGACAAATAAAAATTACGGCGGCGATATAAATCCCAACGCCTGAGAGAATCGCCGCCGCTTTCCAAAAGTTATTCATATGTCAGACAAGCACACTCGCCAAACGCACAAGTTCTGGGTCAAGCGGCTTCTTGTTATTGACCGAATCAAACAGGTTTATCGAAACGACTTTGCCCTCGTCGAAACCGAAGACGACATTGGACACGCCAGAGATAATCGCCAGGGCAGCACGTTCGCCGAGCTGGGAAGCCTTCATGCGGTCTTCGACAGTCGGGGAGCCGCCGCGCTGAATGTGTCCGAGAATCGATACGCGGGTATCAATGCCGGTCTTCTCTTGAACGACGTTCTTTAAGCCTACGCCACTGCACGCACCCTCCGCCACGACGATAATCGTATAACGGCGACCACTTTTGTAAGATTCGACAATCTCTTCGCACATCTCGTCGATATTGTATTTGACTTCGGGGACGATGATATATTCCGCGCCAGAGGCAATGCCAGAGACCATAGCGAGCCAACCAGACGTGTGCCCCATGACTTCGACGACCATAATGCGACGATGAGCCGACGCCGTGTCGCGGAGCTTGTTAATCGCCTCAACCGCAGTGTTCGCCGCCGTGTCGCAACCGATTGTATAATCCGTGCCCCAAACGTCGTTGTCAATCGTGCCGGGCAAGCCGACAATCGGAATGCCGCCCATCTTGCTGAGTAGTGAGCCGCCCGTCAAGGAACCGTCGCCGCCGATTATGACCAAGCCTTCGATGCCGTGCTTTTGAAGATTTTCAAGACCTTTGCGGCGTCCTTCCTCTGTCTTGAACTCCTTGCAACGAGCCGTTCCCAAGAAGGTGCCTCCGCGCTGAATCAAGTCACTGACCGAGCGTCTCTGCAACTCAACTATATCATCTGCCAGCATGCCTTTATAGCCGTTGTTGATTCCGAAAACCTTCACGCCCTCATAAAGCGCAGTTCTCACGACCGCACGTGCCGCCGCATTCATGCCGGGGCTGTCGCCGCCGCTTGTCATTACCGCGATACTTTTTAACATTAGTCAATCCCCTCCCACTCAATCTTCTAAAGCTGAATTCACGCCGCTATTTTAGAAAATTTCCGCCCAAATGTAAAGCAGAAATTAAAACCTTTCAACGCCCTAACAGTTCCGCAAATTTCCTTTCAAGCAAGCGGCAATACTTCATCGGGTCTAGGGCGTCAGAACTATCGAACATGCCGCGCAGGTTTTTATGAAGTTCGTTAAGCGTCTCGAAGTCATTTGCAAGCCCAACCGCCGTATTGATATAAGCCGCCACGTCATTAACCGCCAGCTCGTCAAGCCCGACGCTGTGCAGAATACTTTTGCCAAAGCGCGTGCTGTGACGGTCGCTGTAAAAGCTGATAACCGGCACGCCCATATACAAAGCGTCCAAAGTCGTAGTGCCGCCCACCCACGGATAAGCGTCAAGCATTATGTCAATCTCACTTATCGCCGCGAAATAATCGGGCAGGGCGGGTTGGAAAATAACTCTGTCCATGTCACAGCCGAGGCGTTTCATCTTGTCGTAAAGCTCATCTTGCGTCCGATTGCTGATGAACTCCTGCGCCCGCATTAAAAGTTTGGCGGTGGGCACGCGGTTAAGAATCTCAATCCAAATGGCAAGCATGTCATCGCTAATCTTTGAATAGCGGCAAGTCGTCCCGAACGTCACGTAACCATTTTTGACGCAAGCCGCCCCCGTTGGAGTCGGAACGTTTTCGCGGCGGGCGTAGCTGAATTGCGCGGGCATGTACAGGAGCTTCTCGGAAAAATATTTATCGTGCTCGCCGGGCGGGTCAAGGATTTCGTCCGTGATGAAGTAATCGATAGCCTTTAGCCCCGTCGTCGACATGTAACCAAGCCCGCTGATTTGCACGGGCGCAGGTCGATACGCCAGAGCCGGCAAGCCGTTATAGCCCGTGTGCCCCGCCAAGTCAAAGGCAATGTCAATCTCGTCATCGTGAATCCGCTTAGCCAACTCGACAGCAGACAAATCCTTAACGTCGACGAAGTGTTCAACCGCCCGCCTGAAAATTTCCGTGTAGTCGTCGTCCTTCTTATTCTTGCTGTAGCAGGTGACTTCAAACTTAGCGCGGTCGTGGCAGGAGATAAAGCCGAACGTGACTGCGAACGCCGCATGTTGCCTGAAGTCGCCGCCGATATAACCAACCTTAATCCGTGCGTGCGGCTCGTGATACGTCGTGAAGGGTTTAACGTCCGCGAAGAAGTTCTGATAGTCGAAATGATAAGCCGCCATATCCTCGGCTGAAACGTCTAGATAGTGGAAGCTCAAAAGCAACGCGTCATAAAGTTCAAGCTGATTCTTCTCGTCCTCGGCAAGCTCGAACGCCTTTTGAAAATGTTCAATAGCCTCGACGTGTCTGCCGTTGTCTTGCGCGAACCCTGCAAGCTTTCTATGACACTCCGAGATAAAGAACTGGCTGTAGTGCTTAGCCACCCCCGCCGCCGAGTAAATGTAATCCACAGCCTCGCGCATTGCCTCATACGCGCCGAGATTGTCATTTAACATGAAACGGCGGTCAGCTATCGTCAAGAGGACTTTGGCATCGCGTTTGGACTCGCACTGCGCCGCAAGCTCAGCATAATAAAGCGTGCGTTTGAAGTCGAAGCGGCTTGGGCAATCGCTCTCGCCGATTTTATTTTCAAGCTTGATGTATTCGTTCGCCCGCTTGATGTACTTATCGGCAAGCTTTTCCGTGACGGGTTCAGGCTCCTGCGGGAAGTCGGGCAACGGCTCGCCCTTAATCCACGCATTGAAAATTTTCTCGTAAGCGTCCTCAAGCTCGCCCATGTAAATCGTATCGTTCATGACGGGCGACTCCTCAAACTTGCGGCGAATCGTCTGATGATATTCGCGGAGTCTGTCCCAATCGTTTGCAAGGTCGACCGCCTTTTGAAAGTACTCTTCCTTGCTGAAGGCGCAAAGCTCCTCCAAGCCAATATTCTTTAGCAGGGAATAGCCAAAGCGGGAGTTGTGTCGCTCGCCGACCAGAGTTATCACGGGGACGCCCATATACAACGCATCGCAAGTGGTGCCGCCGCCCGGATAAGGGAACGTATCTAACGCAATATCCGCTTGCTCGTACTTATTTAGATAAATCTTTTCAGTAGCCTCGAATTTTACGCGGTCAATGTCAATGCCGACTGCCGTAATGCGCTCCTTGGCATAATTCAGTCCGTCTTGCGATTTAAACGTTGTACTTTTTAAGAATAGTCGCGACTTGGGCACGGCGTCGAAAATTCTTTTCCAGAGCTTGAGTATCTCGTCGGTTATCTTCTCGAAACGATTAAAGCTAACGAACATTACGTAACCATTCTTAAGACACGGCGCGGGCTTTATCAGGCTCGGTATCTCGTGCCAGACGAAACAGAAGTGACTATGTTGGAGCCGCAATATTTTTTCCGTGAAGAATTTTTCGTTCAAGCCTTCGGGGTCGGTGAACTTGTCCGCCAAGAAATAATCAATCGTATTCAGCCCCGTTGAACCGATATAACCTATGCCCGAAATTTGAATTGGCGCGGGTTTATAGGCCAAAACATCTAAAGAATTCTTTGCCGTGTGCCCTGCTAGGTCAAACAGGATATCAAGTTCGTCCTTCATAATCTGCGCGGCGACCTCGTCAGCAGGCTTGTTTAAAATGTTGCGGAAGCCGTCAACCGTTGCTTTAAATTGCTCGGTGATATTGTCTTCCTCATTGTTGGCGTAGAGGAAAACCTCAAAGCGCGTCCTGTCATAGCTCTTGAAGAGGTGCATACTAAAGAACGCGACGACATGATAACGGAGGTCTGGGGAGATATAGCCGACGCGGATTTTTTTATGTCGAGAATGCTTCTTGCGATTGTGGGTGTAGCGGGGAATGTCGCGAAAAAGTTTATTAAAGCCGCAAGTCACCTCAAAGATTTCTTCGCGGCTAAAGTTTAGCTTATAAAAGCCAGAGATATAATTACCGTAGTTCTTGCGATCTGTTATTTTTATTTTGGCGATTTGTTCAGGGTCTTTTAAGTCGGTGATTTTGTGTGTGGTATTCCATCTACAGTGCTCAAGTGATTTAGTCGTGTTGCCCATCTTAAAATACGCAAAGGCAATGATTGAATGAATATCCTTCTTAAAGATAAGGTTAATGTCATCGAAGTTCAAAGCTTGTTCGGCAAGCTCTATGCAATCCCAAAGTTTATTTTGCAAAGACAAGCTACGCGCACGAAGAATCATTCGATAAGGTGTCGGCGGGAAATTTTCTTCAAGATAATCCGTCGCTGTCTTCGACTCTTTAGCCTTCTTTAAATCATAGCAAAGGGAAGCAATCTTTTCGATGGGTTCTGGGTCATCGGGCTTCAATCTAAAAATTTTATCGGCAACCAGCAAAGCTTTATCCATGTCGTGTTGCTTGTAATAGTTGTCCATCTCTTTGGTCAGGCGTGAAACCTCGCGGCGTTTCTCTTCGGGCGTGAGAGTAATTTTATTTTTCCAAGCCTCAATCAAACGCTGTGCAAGCTTTATTTTATCCTCATCGAAGTTACTGGACTCGAACTGTTCGCCGTAAGTCTTTGCCTTATCAATCGCCCGTTGCATTTCCTCGACTGCCCCGCGATAATCTTCCTTCTTAGCAAGGCAATCGGCAAGCTTAGCGGAAAACTCCGGCACCTTTGGATAACGTTCGACTGCAAGCTTGGAAAGTTCAAAGCACTCCTCGAAACGCTCCGGCTCCTGCTCCAAACACTCAATCAAAAGCCGCATAGGACGATTGGAAGGATTCTTTCTAGCCTCAAGGTCAAGGCGTGCAAACTTCTCGACGTTCGCCCAATCATTTAAACCGTAGTAAGCGTCGGCAAGGTAGGCATAAATTCTTTCGGGATTATCAGTTTCGGCAAGCTCGGCAAGCAATAACTTTAAATTCCGTTCCGCCTTAGCTTGACTAATCGACGCGGAATAGCCCGTATGATAAAGCGTCAAAAGGTTCGCGGGAGCCATGACGCGTTCCAAAGGCTCGGAGCCGCAGTAAACGTCCTCATGAATCTTGCCGACGTAGTGAACGCCCGCCGCCCTCTTAAAAAGCCTTAGCACATGAACGGCATTGATAATCGCGTCGCCGTTGTCCTTGTCGATGTTGACCCAATTAACGAGGAGTCCTGGAGCCTTCGCGGACTTTATGACGCGTCGAAGATTCTTCGCGGTGTCGTCTATGAAATATTCGTCAGCGTCTAGGAAAACAATCCAATCGCCGCTTGCCTCACGCAAGGCAACATTGCGGGGCGTGGCGAAGTCGTCTTGCCAAGGCTCGTGGAAAACTTTCGCGCCGAATTCCTTTGCAACTTCAACAGTCGAATCAGCCGAACCGGTATCGACAACAATAATCTCGTCGACGTGACCTTTAAGACTTTCCAGCGAGCGGCGCAAATCTTCTGCGGCGTCCTTGACGATGTAGCACGCGGATATTTTTAGCTTGTCTGTCTTCTTTGTCTTGTGCTTAGCCAATGTGTTCTCTCCTTCCGAACTTTTCCGCCATTGTACAACGGGCAAAAAAAATTTTCCACAGCCGCAAAGACCGTGGAAAACTTTTTGTCGCGTGTTACTTACCTTGTGCAATGAAATTCTTCTGGTAGTCGAAGCACTCGTTAGCAATGTCCTTGTTGAGCATAACCAAGCAGATAAGGTTCGGGATAGCCATCAAGCCGTTCATGGTGTCCGAGAAGTTCCAAACAACGTCAAGGGTTTGCGTCGCCCCGATAAAGGTTATGCAGCTGAACAGGAACCTGTAAGCGTAGATGACCTTGCGATTGCTCACGAGATATTCAAGGGACTTTTCGCCGTAGTATTCCCAGCCGAGAATCGTCGAGTAAGCAAACAATGCCAGAGCAACCGAGACGATATACTTTGCGCCTTCGCCGTAAACCGTGCTGAACGCTAAGATAGTAAGTGGCGCGCCCGAAATGAGCTTGCCGGTTTCAGGGTCGACACTGCCGAGCACGCCTGAGCTTGCGATAACCAAACCAGTCAGGAAACAGATAATCATCGTGTCGAAGAAAGTACCCGTCATGTTGACGTAGCCTTGACGGGAGGAATGGTCAGTTCTTGCCGCCGCCGCCGCGATAGGAGCCGAACCTAAGCCCGCTTCGTTGGAGAAGACGCCGCGAGCCACGCCCCAACGCATTGCAGTCAACATGCTAGCGACGATTGAACCGCCGACGCCGCCCGTAACAGCTTCCGTCGAGAATGCCATTTGGAACATAATCGCCAAGCCGCCCGGCACGTTCTCAAAGTTGACGATTACAATTATCACGGTGAACAGGATATAAAAGAACGCCATACTCGGCACGATGAAGCTTGAAACTTTTCCGATTGAGTGAACGCCACGCATCAAGACCGCCAATGAACAGACAACCAAAATCGCGCCCGTTATCTCACTAGACCAGCCGAAGCTTGATTGGAAAGCGGAGCTAATTGAGTTTGCCTGCGTCATGTTGCCGATACCAAACGACGCACAGACCGCGAACAGCGCAAAGAGCGTCGCCATAATCTTGCCGAAGCTACCGCCGATACCGTTCTTCATTGCGTACATCGGACCGCCCGCCATCTCGCCGACAGAGTTAGTCTCGCGATATTTGACGGCAAGGACGGATTCGCCGTACTTAGTCGACAGCCCGAACGCCGCACTTATCCACATCCAGATAATCGCGCCCGGTCCGCCCAGAACCATAGCCGTTGCCACGCCGACGATATTACCAGTGCCGACCGTCGCGCTAAGTGCCGTCATCAGCGATTGGAACGGGGACAGGTCGCCTTGCTTGTCCGCCTTGTGTAGCATAATCATCTTGATTGCGTACCAAAGATTAATCCACGGCAAGAACTTGAGCCGGATTGTTAAGAAAATGCCCGTGCCGACGAGGAACGCCAGCATTATCGGACCCCATACGAAGTCATTTACGTCAGTCAATAGTTGCGATAGATCCATGAATGATTTCCCTCCCGCAAAATCACAAAGTCAAACGATAAAACATTTCATGCGGCAAATTATATTTAATTCGATATATCCTGTCAAATTTTCGGCAATGAATACAAAGCCGCCGCGCAGGTTTGAAATTTTTTCTTGACAAAAAATCGGATAGCCTTTATAATGCGCCCTGTGTTAATCGAAAGCTTAGGCTTGAGGTTAAGACAAGCGGAAGTAGCTCAGTGGTAGAGCACAACCTTGCCAAGGTTGGGGTCGCGAGTTCGAGCCTCGTTTTCCGCTCCAAATGCGGACATAGCTCATCTGGTAGAGCGCAACCTTGCCAAGGTTGAGGTAGCGAGTTCGAGCCTCGTTGTCCGCTCCAAATTTTTTAATAGCAAGTTGGAAACCGGTTGGACCCGTAGCTCAGTTGGTTAGAGCAACCGGCTCATAACCGGTCGGTCCTAGGTTCAAGTCCTAGTGGGTCCACCAACTTATATGGCCTTGTAGCTCAGCTGGATTAGAGTATTTGACTACGAATCAAAGGGTCGGGGGTTCAAGTCCCTCCAAGGTCACGGGTAGGTAGCGAAGTGGCTAAACGCGGCGGACTGTAAATCCGCTCCCCCTGGGTACGATGGTTCGAATCCATCCCTGCCCACCACCACGAAATATCAAGTGTCGCCCAAGGGCGGCACTTTTACTTTGCACAAAAAAAGACTGCCGAACGTCTTCCCGCTGGGCAGTCTCCTTTTTTATCTTCGTTAATGTTTATTCGACGACTTTGCTTCCGTTGAGTTCGTTTGCGCGATTGTCAAAGCGGCTCATGATTTCGTTGTAAGTTTGGTCTGAGATTTCGGGGAGCTTGCTTTGTCCTGTGGAATCTTTCCAAGTCATGCCCGCCTGCTCAAAGCCCTTTTCAACAGCCGCACGCATCGCCGAAAGTTTTTCGGGGTCATCGCCTGCTATCGCACTCGCCAAATCGAAAACGCGAGTTGCTACCGCGTCAACCGACCACGCGCCGCCCGGAGCAATCGCCTTGGCTGCGTCCTCTGCGTTGGTTGCTACTTCCGGCAGTGCAAAGCGAGCCGCATCAATCTGCACGCCGTCAAAGTTCAGAATGCCGACGCCTTCATCAAGCCAGCCCTGCAACTTGTCGTTCGACTCGGTCAACGCTTGAATCATCACATTAAGCATCGTCTGCTGTTGCGTTTCCAAATCAGCTTTGAGGGCGTCGACTTGCTCGGCACTCAAGCCCTTAGTCTTTTGAGCGTCGGTGTCCTCCACGGATAAATCTTCCGTTGCCTGAGCGGGCGTCTGTTGAGCTTGTTTAGCCGCCTCGGAAATGTCAAGCTCGAATGCTCCGCCGACTTTGGCAAGATTGGATTGAGTTTGCGCCGCCTGACCTTGTGCGGACGACTTTGCGTTTGCGGTGTTCTTGGCTTGCAGGGCGTACTGCGCGAAGCCTTGAGACACTCTCGCCATACTGCTTACATCCATTTTTAAAACCTCCTTGTTACTACTACGTTATCCAATAAACCGCGTTCAATATACAGAAATTCCTTTGCTAAGTCAAGGTTACATCGAAAGCAACATCATCAAATCGAAATTCTGATACGGCTTTAGCTCTGTGGCGGGCGAACCGTCTGGCGTGGGCGGCTTGGTGTAGTCGGGGACAACCATCATCGGCGGCTTGTGGCGGACTTGCTCGGTTATCTTGCCGTCCTCGTAAGTCGTCACCATTATTGAACCGTCCGGCATGAATCGCTTAATCGTCTCGACCTCAACTATTTGCGTGCTAGCGTTGCCGGTCAACTCCTCGTGCAGTTCGTCAATTTCGTCGAGTTGCTCCTGAACCGCTTCCATTTGCTCAATCTCATCTTTAGCGTTTGCCATCTTCTCGGCGAGAATCTTTGAATACTCCGACGCCACGCCTTTGGCATTAGCTTTGTAAGTCGGGTTACTCACGTCAAGCAAAGGACTGCTATTGATTTCCCAAATGCCCATATTTATCACTCTCCTTATCTTTAAACAGGTTATCGACAATTCGGGCGCGGGGCTAAAATCCGTTTGCAAATGCGCGGCGGCAATGTTATCATGCAAAAAACTTTTGAACGGAGGGAGCTTGATGATAAAGAAATTTTTCGTAGCCGTGCTTGCCGCTTTGTTCATGTTGAGTCCGCGAATCTCCTTTGCAGAAATCCCGATTGACTGGAGCCGAGTTCAGCGGGTTAGTAGCAAGTCCGACCTCGCAAGATATATCGAAGCCTCAAGGCAACGCAACGAAGACTTTTTGCCCGTGATACTCACGAACGGGCTAACGATTAACGTCCACGAATTTATCACGCTGTGTCCGTCGTCGGTGGTCTCGCAAAAGGTCATCGCTAATGACGGGCAGAACATGCGCGTTATCTTCCAGATAAAGGATTACCCCGGCACCCGCGTCGCCAATGCTTACCTAAGCGGCAATACCGATTGGCTCTCAGCGGACGAAAAGCAACTCTACAATGCGGCAGTCGCTATCGTCAACGAGGCTAACAAGAGAGGCAACGACCTTGGCAAGGAGCTTTACATCTACGAACAGATTATGCACCGTGCGACGTACCTAACGGGCGACATGAACAATCAGCCGCGGTTCGTTACGGCAATGGGCGTTCTTCTCGACGGCAAGGCGAACTGTCAAGGATATGCGGACGCCTTCTATATGCTCGGTCGTATGTGCGGGCTGAACGTCAACAGGATTAGCGGTAAAGCGGGCGGCGGCGGTCATGCGTGGAATACGATTACTTTTGCGGACGGCAGAACTTATTTCGTTGACACCACGTGGGACGACAGCAATATCAAGTTCGGCGGCTTCCGCAACTTTAATTCCTACGTCTACTTCAATGCGCCCGTGGAGATTATGCAGGCGACGCACTCTTGGGATTGGTCGTTGGCTCCGGCGAACCTTCAATCCAGTATCGACGACCGCTACGGCTACTGTTGCCTGACCAATACCAAACGCGTAAACAATGCGGCGGCGGGTCTCAAACTCATCGCTAAGAAGATTGCCACGGAAAATCAGAAGTGGTTCTCGGTCATGGTTCCCTACGACGAAAAATTTTCCAACAAACACATTCAAGAGGTCAGCAACTATCTCGGCAGTGAGCTTGCTAAGTACAATGCTAAGGTTAGATTTTATCTTTACGTCAACAAGTACGGCAATTACCTCGTCTTTATGGCGGCTGTACCTTGAATAGATTTTAGGAGGGCGATAAACATGTTAAGCGACGTTGAAATTGCACAGGGCGCGAAGGTCGATAAGATTACTGCGGCGGCGGCTAAGCTCGGCTTGTCGGAAGATGATTTGGAGTTCTACGGGAAGTTCAAAGCTAAGATTGCGCCTGACGTGTGGCAACGCATTGAACATAATCCCGACGGCAAATTGATTCTGGTCACGGCGATAACTCCGACTCCTGCCGGCGAAGGCAAAACGACGACTTCAATCGGTTTGGCGGACGCTTTTGCTCGTCTTAATAAAAAAGTTTGCGTGGCGTTGCGTGAACCGAGTTTGGGGCCGTGCTTCGGGATAAAGGGCGGCGCGGCTGGCGGCGGTTATGCTCAAGTCGTGCCAATGGAGGATATTAATCTGCACTTCACTGGAGACTTTCACGCGCTGACCACCGCTCATAATCTCCTCGCGGCGGTCGTGGATAACCATTTGCACCAGGGTAACGAACTTAATATCGATACGCGGCGCGTCGTCTGGAAAAGGGTTCTCGATTTGAACGATAGAGCCTTGAGAAATGTAATTGTCGGCTTGGGCGGCAAAATTAACGGCGTTCCTCGCGAATCCGGCTTCGATATTACTGTTGCCTCCGAAATGATGGCGATTCTTTGCCTCGCGAAGGATTTTTCCGATTTAAAAGCGCGTTTAGGCAAAATTATCGTCGCTTACACTGTCGACGGCGAAATTGTCACCGCGAACGACTTAAAAGTCACCGGCTCGCTCGCTTTGCTCCTTAAAGACGCCATTAAACCCAATTTAGTCCAAACTTTGGAGGGAACGCCCGCTTTGATTCACGGTGGACCATTCGCGAACATTGCGCACGGTTGTAATTCAGTTATGGCGACTAAATACGCCCTGAAACTCGCCGATATTGTCGTTACGGAGGCTGGATTCGGTGCTGACCTCGGCGCGGAGAAGTTTTTGGACATTAAATGCCGTATGAGCGGTTTGCAACCCGATTCCGTCGTTATCGTCGCCACTATTCGCGCTTTGAAGATGCATGGCGGCGTTGATAAGAAAAATCTTGCCAATCCTGACGTTGCGGCGGTCATTCGCGGGCTTGAGAACCTAGAAAAGCATATCGAAAACGTTCAAGGCTTCGGATTGCCCGCTGTCGTCGCTTTGAACGATTTCCCAACTGATACCTCTGATGAAATTCAAGCCGTCGAAAAACTCTGCGCGGC
>JAFQZB010000036.1 GCA_017406175.1 Selenomonadaceae bacterium
CGAAAATATCTGCGCAATGCGAGATTCTAAGACCTCAAAAAGCTCTAAGAGCTATAAAATTTTGAATGTCGCTCCACATTCGCCATATGAATACGCGCCTATAAAGCAAAAAGTTTTTGACATTGAGTCGGCTAAGGAATTGAGTAAAAAATATTCGTCCGAAGCAATTCAGGAAATGATACAAGATTTAAGTCCGTTAGGACGCAAGAATAAAAATTACGGCAAAGAGATTATGCAGGAGGTCAGAGCTTGCGGGAGGTGAAGATTTTGGAAGAAAAATTTTGCGGAGTATGGGGACATCTGCGGGAAGTGTATATTCAGACGAAAAAACCTGAACTATATAATTTGCTCGTTGAAAAAGGAGAACTGGAAGAATATTTAACAGGGTATCAAATTGCGTATTCTAATCGCGCTGAGAAAATAGCTGAAAAACTAGCGACAGAGCGTGGCGTCAACGCTGAACTCTACGAAAAAGATTCGCTTGAATGGATTCTGGCAACCGAAAAGATTCAGGAAGATGTTCAATCAATATTAGAAAAGGAAATTCAGGAATAACTGATAATGATTTTCCAAATTTAACGACGTGCCACCTTCGGGTGGCTTTTATATTGGCAGATATGAAAACGATTATGCCAATACTTATGTCATATTTGCGCTTGCAAATGATTTTTACTATAGCGTTTAAGCGATTGTATGTTATAATGTCTATATAAATACTGTGCCTGACGTTCTGTAAATATTGAAAGGCGGTGCTCGAAAATTGAGTAACATAACTCGTATAAACCCTAATTTATCGTCACCTTTAACAGAGATAAATATTAGAGCAGACGATATTACCGTACAGAATCCGAGATTAGATAATGCTACCGTTCTCAACGTTACTGCTAAAGACTTCACCAATTTTTCTGATGGCACAATTTTACTCGACAAGTACGTTGTCACGGATCGTTTGCCTGTTACCAGCGGTGAGGCAAATATTTATGTTTGCGAATATGATGACGAAGAATATATCGCTAAAATTTATAATCGCAAAGACGCAGTGAAATCGGAAATCGTAGAAAAATTAAAAGCTCTTGATTCTCCTCATATTGCAAAGATTTATGATACTGGTGAATACAACGGCATGTCAGTTACAATCCTCCCGTATTACAGATTGGGTAGTTTGCAAGGAAAAAGATTTACCTTAAAACAACTCAAACGAATGGTTATTCCCAGCGTAAATGACGCATTGCAGTCCTTGCACAACATCGGCATTTTGCATAAGGATTTAAAGCCCGCAAATATAATGATGTTGTCAAGTGGAAAAGGCGTTGCGCTTATCGACTTCGGAATTAGCTCAGTAATGGACAGCGGCGCAAGCATGATAATCACCCAAAGTGGATGGGCTCCCGGATATTCTGCACCCGAAAGTGTCGCACCAAAATATTTGTATTTGGAAGAATCCGATTATTACTCCTTTGGCATTACTCTTTATGAATTGTTTTGCGGATATATGCCGTATAAAAATTTTACTAAAGAAGAGATAATGCGACTTTTAGAGGTTGATGATTTACCTTATCCCGAAGATATGCCGCAAGAATTACAAGACTTGATAACAGGTTTAACCTATAAAGACTTGAGGAACCGCAATGACCTCAACAATCCTAACCGTCGCTGGACTTACGATGAGGTTAAAAAGTGGTTGGCTGGTGAGAAGCAACCCATTCCAGGTGGGACATCGACGGCTAAAATTGTTGAAGAATCATCGAGTAAAAGCTCTGGCAGTTCATTTTATAAATTTGACGGCAAAAAGTATTATGACGTAAACAAATTAGTTCCTGCTCTTGCAAAAAACTGGTTGGAAGGCAAGAAGCATTTGAAGCGTACGTTGTTGTCAGATTTTTTTAAACGTTTCGATCCCGAATTGGCAAGTTATTGCATGGACGCTGAGGAAGAAATAAAAAAAGGAAATAATGAGGACGTTACCTTTTGGAGACTTCTCTACAAACTTGCTCCGAACGTGGAAGAGTTTTTTTGGAAGAATAAACTTTACCCGTCACTTCAAAGTTTCGGACAAGAAATCCTGACAAAACTTCGCCAATCGGATATGAGCGATAAAAATCTTTGGGACGAGGTTTTCGCCAATCGGTTGCTCTCGCAATATCTCGAACTCCACTCCCAGCCGAAAGAAGTCGTCAACGCCGTAAGGTCTCTTGAAACTACGAATAGAGACAGAAGAGATGGTCTTATTTCTTATTATCAAACGGCATATCTCTTGACAGGCAAAAAAGAGCTACAAATCGAAGATAAAAAATTTTACACTGCCGAAGAACTCGCCGAGCACATGAACTTTTTACTTGACGAATCAACAGAGGCATTTGAAAATTTCTCCAACAAATTGATTGACAACGACAACAAGTTGAATGAAGAATTTGAAGCATGGCTCATAGCATTGGGCAAGCGTGACGAATTGAATAACTGGAAACAGAATTTGAAGACTGCTTGAGGTGTTAAAATGTCCGGTCCGAAAAGTTCATATTATGATGTTACAGCCGCGCAGAGACAAAGATTAGAAGAGGAACGTCGCCGTCGCGAGGAAGAAGAACGTCGCCGCCGCGAAGAGGAACGTCGTCGCCGCGAGGAAGAAGAACGTCGCCGTCGCGAGGAAGAAGAACGTCGCCGCCGCGAGGAAGAAGAACGTCGCCGTCGCGAAGAGGAGGAACGTCGTCGTCGCGAAGAAGAGGAACGCCGTCGCCGCGAGGAAGAGGCTCGTCAAGCTCGAATCAAGCAGGCAGATGCCATACTTGACAATGCCTTTACCAATTTTCAACTCTTCCAAATAAAAGAAGAAAAGCAGGTTACAGAAAATCCTCCGGAACAGCAATCTACGCCAAAAAAAGAATTTGACAGTAGCGAATTTGAACGCCGTTTAGACTTAATGGCTGGCGATTCTCGTCTGTCAGTAGCTTTACTTGCCAAAGTAGCGCAAACTAAACGAAATTTTGAAAGTATAACCGATTCGACGTTCCGAAAGAACTTTACGGCGGTGAGCATTACCCCACTTTTGAAAGAGTGCAATAAGTATCTCCAACTCTATGAAGAAACTGCTGATTTGAGAATCGAATACAAAGTTGTTTGCGATATGGCTGGCGAACCTGAAACAGCTTTTGAAATTTCGCCAACGACAATTCAGAATATCCAAAACGAAATAACTCGCTTGAGGAAAAAAATTGCGCGTGATGACGAAAAATCTTACATCAGCAAATGTCTTGACGAAGTTATGAGCGATATGGGCTACGACGTTATAGGGCATCGTGAAGTTACGAAAAGGAACGGTAGCCATTTTAAGAATGAGTTATTTTCCTATGCAGACGGTACCGCCGTCAATGTGACTTTATCTGACGACGGTCATATTGCTATGGAATTGTGCGGGCTTGATGATACCGACAGATTGCCCGAAGCTGATGAGAGCGAAAAACTTTGCGAGCACATGGAATCTTTTTGCGAAGACTTTGGCGAGATTGAAAGACGACTTGCAGAAAAGGGCGTCATTCTTCGCAAAAGAATTCAGCGTTTGCCTCCAAGCGTTGAATACGCGCAAATTCTCAATGTCAGCGATTATAAACTTACGGGCGATGTGGAGCATTTCAACTACAAGCACCACCGCGAAAAAACTTCTCGACCTTTGCAGAGGAGCAACTGATTATGAGCAAATTTAAAATTTGTCCTGAATGCGGCACAAAAAATCCGCCCAATGCTATTGAGTGCGAACATTGCGATTGGGACTTAATGAGCGTGCCTGTTACTGATGAACAACAAGAGACGGCAAAGAAAGCGTTGGAAGAAACTATTTCGGATAAAAATCCTCTCGTTAGGGTTTGCAGTGAATGCGGCACGAAAAATCCGCCTAACGCTCGCAAATGCTCGAATTGCGGCGAAGATATTTCTGACATTATTCCTACGATTCCTACTACTCCTACAATAAAATCTGCTCTCGTGACACAGATTTCTCCAAATTTAGAACACGTTGTTAAAACAGAAGAATTTGTGCTGAAAAGTTTGGACGATAAAATTACTTTTAAAATTGACCGTGACAATATCATTTTCGGACGCGAACACGAATTAAAAGATTATCTCGCGGCTAAAGTTTTTGTCAGTCGTCGGCATTGTCAATTTACGCTCGAAAACGGCGAATTGTTCGTCGAGGATTTGAATTCGGCAAATTCCACTTATGTCAATAACAAAAAAATTGCACGGAAAACAAAACTCTCCAGAGGCGATGAAGTCGGCTTGGGTGGCGCAGTTTTTAACGGCTCGCGTCAAGATAAAGCCGCTTATTTTTTGGTCGGATGAAATATGTACGTCGCAAGAATTTTATATCCCGTTAAAGTTCTGGGACCGGGAAATCGCATTGGTATTTGGTTTTGCGGTTGCCCGCGTCGCTGTGAAGGTTGTAGCAATCCTGAACTATGGGAATTTCAAGACCGCTATAAAACTTCGTTGGCAACAGTCATGTCGTTGATTGAAAAAATCGCACAAGTTCACAGCGTTGACGGCTTCACGATAACAGGCGGTGATCCGTTCTTTCAGCCCGACGCCCTATCGCGTCTTCTGGAGCAAATAAAAAAAATCAGCGATGATATACTCGTTTACACCGGCTACATGAAAAATGATTTGCCCGTTTCGCTGTTGAAAAATATTTCCGTGCTGATTGACGCGCCGTATATCAAAGCTCGCAATAATAACTGCTGTCTGCGCGGCTCCGACAACCAGAATATCTACGTTCTGAACGGAAAATATCGTGCCGTCTATGAAAATTATTTGTCGGCAACAGAAAATCAAATTCAAAATTTCATGACGCAAGACGGTATCATTTCAGTTGGGATACACCGCCCTGATTTTATCTTCTGAAAGGAGAATAAACTTTATGCCAACTTACATGGATTTTGAATACGAACGCGTTAATTCTGAAATAACTATAGAAAAATATCACGGCTCAAAAGCGTCCGTTAATATTCCGACAAAAATAAAGGGTTTGCCCGTCACTGAGATTGGCGACTTTGCTTTTAGCGATTGCAGTTCGCTAACGAATATCACTATTCCCGATTCCGTCACTTCGATAGGGCGCGAGGCTTTCCTTAATTGCAATTCTCTGAAGAGTATCATCATTCCCGATTCTGTTGGGGATATTGGTGAAAGTGCTTTCTTAAATTGCAGTTCGCTAGAGAGTATCATCATTCCAAATTCCATCACTTCCATTGGCGACAGTGCTTTCAGCGGTTGCCGTTCGTTGACAAATATAATAATTCCCGATTCCGTCACTGAGATTGGCAACAGTGCGTTTTATGGTTGCGAATTGCTTACTAACGTTATCATTGCCAATTCCGTCACTTTTATTGGCGAACAGGCTTTCGAGGACTGCAGTTCACTTAGGAGTCTTATTATTCCTGATTCGGTCAAAGGCATTGGCAATAGAGCTTTCGGTGTTTGCAGTTCGCTGGAAAGTGTTATTATTCCCGATTCCATCAAAGTTATTGGTAAAGAAGCTTTTATCAGTTGTAGTTCGTTGAAAAATATTAACATTCCCGATTCTGTCACGGATATTGGTGAAAGTAGTTTCTCAGGTTGCCATTCGCTGACAAATATAACAATTTCTGATTCCGTCACGTATATTGGCAAACAGGCTTTCCGTGATTGCAAATTGCTGAAGAGTATCGTCATTCCTGATTCTGTCACTTCTATTGGCGAAAAGATTTTCGAGGACTTCAGTTCGCTTAAGACAATTTATTTCCCAAAATCTTTAATGAATGTCTCAGGTGTGAATAATGGTATTAAAAAATTTACTGATGAGTATGGGAACAAAATTTACTATTATGATTTGCCGGTTCGTTTCTTCAAAAAAATCAGTTACTTGAAAAATGCTCCCAATGTTCACGAGGATATTCTTAAATTAGTCAGAAAAATAGAAACAACAAATTCATTTTATAAATTTACCGACGAGATGTTTACTAATGCCGATTCCATTCTTGATGATTTTATAGCTGTGCATAAACTTCAACGAAGAATTGCAACGAGTTACTCCATAAATTTGATTGCACTGATAAACAGTGTATCCCAGAAAAAAATTATCAATAGGCTCAAATATGTTCAAAAGTTTAATGACGAAATCGCCAAAATTGAAACAGGTACGAAAGAAAAACTTCGGGCTTTATTTGCGACAAAACCTGCTGTCAAAAAACAATCTGCGTCCGTCATTGGTAGACCGAGCAATAATCAATCAAAACCCACAACTAATTCGATTACTTCGCAAACACGTTCAATGAAAAAAGAAATGGCTTCTGAAGTAAGTAGTAATTTCAAATATTCTCGTATAGAGTCTGCGATTCAGATAGACAAATATGTCGGGCATGATGTTTCTGTCACTATTCCAGAGCATATAGAAGGACTGCCGGTGACGACCATCGGCTATAAGGCGTTCGACAATCCTGATTTGAGAAAGGTAGTTATTCCGGCGAGCGTCAATACTATTGTTTACAGCGGCTTTGTTTCCAAGCAATCGCTACACGTCCTTTTCAACAGCAAAAGTATTCAGCTGACGACTCAAAGTTTCATCGCTCCAGAAGTTACGTTTTATTTCGTTAATGCCATCATTTACGACTCTATATACCCAATCATCAAAAACAATCCGAAATGCATTATAAACTACGACGCCGAAGATTTCATTAAAATTTGAACAGGAGGATAGCCTATGGAAAATTATACTCCGAAGTGGCACAAGGAACTTGAGCTGTTCACGAAGGTCAAGCCGTTGATTATTCTGGAAGGCAACGTGCTGGATTCTTATCAGTATCCGAAAGACGGCAGCATAGTCCGTTTGGCTCAATACCTGAATTATTTTTTCAAGGACGTAGGTTATCAGAATGTAATTTTCTATGACAACTTGCGCGGATTCTACAATGGATTTGAAGTCGGAACGATAGAAAACTTCGGCAAGCTCGTCAAGGCTGATGTCGATTCGGGATTCATTAAAGGCAAATTCAGCGGCGCGGGTAGAACCGCTCCGAACATTATTCGCGACGCTCTCACGCAAAATAAATCCTCAACTGCTATCGTCATGGATTTTGCGTCGCGTTACATCATCACGCCCGAACATATGGAGCAACCTGCGGTAGACAGTTTTACCGTTCTCCTGCAAGCGTCACTTGAAACGCTGAAAAATCTTCTCGTCCTCGTCGTCAATAAGGTAAACGACTTGCCCGCGTGGTTTTATTTGCAAAATCCCAATGTAAAAATTATCACGCTCGGATTCCCTTCAAAGGAAGAGCGCGAGAATTATGTTAAAGGCGAAAGAAATTTCCCTAGCTTTTTCAGCAGAGCCATTCGCGACAGTGAACTTGGATATTATCTCGAACACCCTGATGAACTGGCGAAACTTCAAGACAGATTTGTCGCCTTGACGGACGGATTCAGTTTCAAAGAATTTAACAGTCTACGTCAGCTCTGCAAAAATGAATGCCGCCATATTCGCGATATGTGCGACATCGTTGACCTCTACAAGTACGGCATAAAAGAAAATCCCTGGAGAAATCTTGACCGCGAGAAAATCAATAAAGCTTCTTTCGAGAAAAGAGTTAAGGGACAAGACGCCGCCATTTCCAAAACGCTCGACATAATCAAACGCGCAATTACAGGACTGGCAGGTTTGCAAGGCTCGTCGCACTCCAGACCGAAGGGAGTTTTATTTTTCGCCGGTCCGACGGGCACAGGTAAGACAGAAACTGCGAAAACATTGGCGGAAATTCTTTTCGGCGATGAAAATTGTTGCATACGTTTCGACATGAGCGAATATTCGCAAGGACACAGCGACCAAAAATTACTCGGTGCGCCGCCCGGATACATCGGTTATGAAGCCGGCGGGCAACTTACTAATGCTGTCAAGAAAAATCCGTTTTCCATTCTTCTCTTCGACGAGATTGAAAAAGCTCATCCGTCAATCTTCGATAAATTTTTGCAGATTCTCGAAGATGGGCGCATGACTGACGGGCAAGGCAATACTGTTTATTTCTCCGAGTCGATAATAATCTTTACGAGCAATCTTGGTATTTTTACTTCAAACGAATTCGGCGCACGTGAGGCAAATGTTACAATCGATATGCCTTATGAGGAGATGTCTGCCAAAGTTCGTCAAGCAATAGAAAATTATTTCAAGATAAATCTGGGACGCCCCGAAATTTTGAACCGAATCGGAGAAAATATTGTCGTCTATGATTACATTCGTCCCGACGTTGCCAAAGATATTCTGTTAGCGCAAATAAATAAAATCCGTCAGAACTTGATGACGGATAAAAAAATTGATGTTCGTTTGTCGGACAAAGCATTCAACGTCTTGCAAGAAAGTGCCCTGAAAAATCTTCAAAATGGCGGACGCGGTATCGGCAATGTCGTCGAAAGCCTCTTCATCAATCCTCTGGCGCGATATTTATTTGACAATGCGATTGATGAGAACGCTCAAATTACTGTTGATGATGTAACCTTGACTTCGCTTTATCCCGAATTGCGTTGTAGCGTTGAATAAATCAAATCCGCATTTGCAAAGCGTTTATGGTCTGCATCCATTCTTCGTTAATCGAAGTCGCCTCTTGATATAAGTCGGCGGCTTTTTCTTTGTCTTCCGGTACGCCCAAGCCCTTATCGTAGATTTCTGCAATCATACGCATGGCGGCAACTTTGTTAATAATGTCGAAAGGATTGGAGGCTCCGTCTTGAAGAATCTCCAAAGCCTTCGTAGCATTTTGACGTACGCCGAACTTACCGTCACGGAAAACTTTAGCGAGAATCCATGTGGCACGACGACTACCGACTTCAGCGGCTTTTTTTAACCAGTGCAGAACCATGCCTATATTCGGAGTAAGTTCGTCGCTTTTAGAATAGATTTTCGCGAGATTATTATAAGCAACTCGTGCCGTAACCGTACCGGCTTTGGCAGATAGTTTGAAATATTTTACAGCTTCAGAATCACTGCGCGGAACGCCTTTGCCTTCGTGGAAAATTTTAGCAATCTCGAAAGCAGCAGAATATCGTTCGTGGTCGGGCAAAGTTTTATCTTTGAGAATTTTTGTAAACCACTCAATCGCGTCGACACCGGACGGCTCCATAAATCTGCCGTCGCGATAAATTTCAGCTATTGTGAACCGAGAGCTTTTGTCGCCGAGCAAAACGTTTTTTTTCAGCCATTTAACTGCCGCATGACCGTCGTTAAAAAAATTCTCGTAAGTGTACGCGATTTTTTTTGCGGCATGTTGACGGTCAATAATGTCAGCGCGACGGTCGTTGGCAATTTTCTTGCATATTTCAATAGCTTTTTTGTAAAGCTCCGTTGCTCTCGATAAATCCGGTTCTGTGCCAATACCGGAAGTGCACATTTCGGCGGCTATGAAAATTGATTCAAGGTCATTGAAACTTGCCGCGACAAGATTCCATTTCAAAGCCTCGCGACAATCTTGCTCAACTTCCTTTCCATGTCTGAGAAAATAAGCTAACTCTTTTATAGCAAACAAATCGCCGTGAGCAGCGGCTCGTCGACGACCCTTCATTCGCTCATTATCGTCCGCAATGAAGGAATAAAAAATTCCGAGTTCCTTGCTCGATGCCATAAGAATCACTCCCCCGACAATTTCTAGTTGTCAATCTTTGGGCAGATTAGCCAAAAACGCCGTTTGTATTTCTTCGCTTTTCTTTAACCAGCGTTCGGCTTCAGCTAAATTTTTCTCAACACCTTTTCCCGTCTTATAATGTTTCCAAAGAATTCTCATTGAAATAAAATCTCCCAATTGAACCGCCTTTTTGTAGAACGATATGGAGGCATCATTCGTTTTAATAATGTCGGCAAGTTTTCTGTAAGCACGGATTTTAATTTTGTCGTCGTCGGATTCCGCCGCTCTCTTCAACAATCGAACACTTTCTGCATAATTCTTGGTCACACCGGTGCCATAGTAAAACATTATTCCTAACTCAATCATAGCCTCAGCGTCGCCTTCATCAGCACGCCGCTTAAAGGTAGCGAAAGCAAACTTGCGCCATTTATCCGATAGCGAATCTTTATCGGGCAATCCTCCATAGCGAAGAGTCTTGTTGAAGTTATACCGTGAATAAGCTTCGGCAATGGCGAGCATAGCAATTGGGTCTCCTTTTTCGGCAGCAGATTGATTCCAACTTATTGCCATCTTAAACCATTTGTTGGCGGCACGTTTATTGTACTCCAGATTATCTTCGTCAAGATAACGCAATGCGACCTCGATAAATGCCTTCTTACAACCCTTATCGGCGGCGCATTTATACCACTTGAAAATTTGTTCATCTTCATTGCTTACAATTTGTTCATCTTCTTTTTTAAGATGATCATAGTGATAAGACGTTTCGTCGTTACCAGAGTAAATATTGCCCAGTAAATACATTGCATCGGCATTGCCTAATTCTGCCGCCTTTAAAAGATATTTTATCGCCACATCGTAAAGAAAAAGATTTTCGGCTTGGCAACCAATATCATAAAAATTTTGTGAATCTTTTTTAATGCTCATTATCTTCCTCCGAGAAAGATCTGTCATCTATTAACGTGTTAAGTTCCTTTGCCCACGCCAAATATTTTTCAGCCTCTTTGGGATTTTTATTAACTCCGCCAATTCCTTTACTGTATATCTCAACTATCCTCAAGGCTATTTCACTGTCTTCAATATCATCATGATAACAATCAAAAACTTGCTTATAATAATATAAAGCCTTATTGCAGTCCTTTTTTCGTACGAAAATACCATCTCGATAAACATCGCCCAGTTCAATCATAGCAGCCCTGTTGTAAAAAGGATACTCCTGAAAATAACTCTCGAAAGGTTTAGTGGCTTCGCGCAACCACTTTAAATATTCTTTGTTACTCTGTTGAATGTTGCCAACGCCGTCACGATAAATTCTTGCTATACAAAGACACGCTTCAGACGTACGTTCACCATAAGGATATAATACAGAAGGATATAATAATTTTTTAAATTCTTCTACAGCTTTTTCACCATCTGCAGGAAGTCCCAGCCCGTCACGGTAAATTTCAGCAATTAGCTGGACAACCTGGGAATCCTCTATTTCTCTTAACCACTTTACAGCTTCTTCACCATCAGATTTTACGTTACCAACTCCGTCACGATAAATTTTAGCTATTTCTAAAATTATCTCTCTATGAGGATGTTTTGTCGGATAATAAGCAATTTTTTTGTACCATTCAAGAGCTTTTTCTCCGCTTTTTTCAACTCCTGTGCCGTCTCTATAACTTCTAGCAACATTTTCTATTGCTGTTTTGTCGCCAAGCTCGGCGGCTTTGTAATACCATTGAAACGCTAATACAAAATTTTTTTGAGTATAGTAATAATGATTTCCAAGTGCAACCATAGACCTGGTATGATTATTTTCAGCAGCCATTTGAAGATATTTCAATGATTCTGAAATATTTTCTGAAATACCAATATGTCTTGATTCTCGTGAATAGATTCTGCTTAACTTGTTCATAGCAACAACGTGACCAAGTTCGGCGGCTTGTTTTAAAAGAGTCAAAGCCTTCGTGTAGTCTTTAGCTCTATATGCTTCCATACCGCATTCAAATAACTTTTGTGCTTCTTCCGACTTATCCATAAAATTTTCCCACCGTTTGATAAAAATTTGAGTGCGCCGAATATCTTGTTATAACGTTCGACGCACTCAAGCTATAACCTTTTACGAATTCAACGCCGTAGATTTTTTTCGTAGTCGCTAACTTTTCGTTCGTATTCAATAGCTTTTTGATTGTCCGGCTCAATCTCATAACCGTCACGGTATAATTTGGCAAGTTCTCTGAAGGCGGGAGAGTATCCACGTTCACCCGCCAGTTGCAGATACGCAATAGCCTTGTTGTAATCAATGCCGATGAAGTAACCGTACAGATACATAATGCCGAGCATGTAAGTAGCTTCGGCGTGCCCAAAATCATAAAGTTTCTTAAAGGCGTCGAAAGCTTCCATATAATTTCCGGCGATATACATATCCCAAGCGTAGGAATACAACATTTGAAGTTCTTCCGGCATGTACATAAAATTTTCTTCCATGTCAGTCGGCTTGCAACTTTTCGCGCCATTCGGCGGCTTTAGCTTCATCGCGGGGAACTCCTTCGCCCAACTCATAAATCCAAACTAATTTTTTTGCGGCTTCGAGATTGTACGGATAATTGAATCGGGCGCGGCTTTCTGCAAGCTTTTCATAAACCTGCACAGCTTCGACGAATTTGCCTTGCATAAAGTACGTATCAGCGACTTTATACATAGCTTCCGGTACAGAAGGAGCAGATTCTCGTTCATCCATTCGCTCAAGAACCGCCGCTCTCTTGTACCACGTCAACCCCTCCTCAAGATTTTTGCGATGACCTTCGCCATGTTCGAGAATTTTGGCGAGATAAAACTTTACAACACTGTTAAACCTGTACACACCAAAAAATTTTTCTCGTGAACGAATGAGTTTGCGGAACATACCATATGCCTTTCGTAAGTCTTTGGGACATCCAAGTCCACGATGTGTCATAAGCGTGAGCTTTATCGCCGCCATATTGTAGCCACACGCCGCCGCCCGCTCATAATATTCAAAAGCTCGTTTGTAATCTTGCTCAACGCCGTTTTCTCCGATGTAGTATATATCGCCGATTATTGAGGTCGCTTCAAAATCTCCGGCGTTGGAAGCTTTCTTATACCAAACTAACGCAGTCCCATAGTCGTCTTCTTTAACGAAACTCTCAGCCATTTTCACCATTGCTTCGGGTGAAACTTCTGCCGCTTGTTCCATCCAAGTTCTTTCACCGGTAATTTGCGATATTTCCAATCGCGCCGCCGCTACGTCTTTATCATCAAGTTTAGCAAGCCATTCTTCGGCTTTTGCAAGATTTTTTTCGGTACCGCGCCCCACCGCGAAATTGATTGCCGTCTGTTTAATTGAGTCCTTCTTGTTCAAACTCGGCGGCAAAAGTTCGGCAGAGTGTTTATACCACTTAAATTTTTCGATGGGGTCGTCCGAAGTAAATGCCACAACTCTCATTGCCGCTGGGTCACCCGCCGCCGCTCCTCGCCTATACCATTCGTCCGACTCCGCCTCATTTTTGGTTACTCCGATTCCGTCGTAAAGTCTGCGTCCCAATTCGGTCATCGCCTCAGCAATGCCAGCCTCAGCCGCCATTCGATAATATTTATAAGCTTTAGCCTTGAGTTCAGGATTGTCTTTCTCTTCAGCGTTCAAATTCTTGAGAAAATCTTCCATAGTCATCACGTCGCCGACTTTGTCTTCGCGGGCACTTCTCGATTTTTCATCGTAATATTTCGCCAACTCCAACATTGCGACTGCATTTCCCAATTCAGCTTCCTGAATCAATTTTTTCTCGTTCATGGTTGACTCCTTTCAATTATTATCCAAAAGTTTACGAATACGACTTGCGATTCTGCGACGTTCTATCGCTTGCAAAGTTTGAATTGTACATTCATTATGTCGGCGCGTGCCCAACGACATAATCCGTTGCAAAATCCGATAGTCTCGAAGATAAATTTCATTGTACTCGGAATTTATCGCGTTCAGGACAAAATTTAGATTTTCGGCATCTTGTTCGCTCAAGTCAACAACAGCTTCCATTGCCTCAACGTCGCCTGTAAGCTGGACAATTTCTTTATACAAAGTGACTGCCTCGTTGAAATCTCCGTTTTCGCGAAGTCGGGTAGCATATTCTTTCATTGCGAAGAAATTTTTCTTCGACACCGCTTTTGCCAGCCAATCATCTGCCGCAGAAGTGTTTCCTTCGTCTCGATAGAGTGTTGCCAGCTTGAACATGCAATCGCTGTCGCCAGCCTCTGCCCATTGAATCAGTTGTTCTTTCATATTATCAGCCTCCAGATTATTCCCGAAACGAGTTACTGTTAAATTTTTAATCGCTCTGCCAGACTGTATTGCTCAACAAGTCGACACATGAGATATGACCGTTTGGAAAGAAAGAACCGGTGTCCATCATTAAAATTTTACCGCCGCGTCGCCATTGTGGTTTACACTCCGTAGTAGTCATCGCGGTGAATTCGTCGGCAAAACACGAACTGTTTATCCGCTGTTCATCGCAGTAATCGACCATTTCTTCTACAATCTGTGACAACGGTTTATCGCTATTTTCAGGGCGGCTCTGCAAGTCTGCCAGAACTTTTTGAATTTCCTCGTCAGACTTTAACATCATCAACGGCGTGTGACCTGTCACAATTATCGTGTCCTCGTCGTAAAGTGCCCAGAATTTTTCACGAATCCAGAGAAGATCTACAGGATTTTGCTCGTCAAGCGGGAAGTCCGAATCAACGCCCGCGTGACAGAAAAAATATTTCTTCCCTTTGATTTCCATTTCAAACGACAGTGGTAATGACTTCAGAAACTTTAGCAATACGTCTTCAAAATTCGGTTCTTTCATTTTTTGTAGTGCTATTTCTCTCAAGGTTCCCATTGCATTTGTTGTGACATATCCGGCGACAATATCCGTTATCAACATATCCTCATGGTTGCCGCACAACGCGATGACGTTCGGTTTTTGTGACTCGCGCATAATCCATTTCAGGACTTTGACGTTATCTTTGCCTCTATCAACATAATCGCCCAAAAAAATTAAAAAGTCTCTGTCTGTAACGTTCAACTTCTTATACAAGGACATCAGGCGATTAAATTCGCCATGTGAGTCGCCTATAACTAAAATCCGTTCGTAAGCATCAAAATTTTTAATCATGTTTTATACCTCCGTTTTTTTGCGGCTATTCGATATGTAATTTTCAAGGAACCGTTCGCTATCTCCTTATTTTTTAACTAAATTATAGCGGGCATGAAAAAAAAAATCAGTTGCAAAAAATATCACGACCACGTAATTTGATATGGGTGAGATAAATCAACGTCCTGGAGTTCTTCAAGTTTTGCGGCGGCAAATTTATTACCGCAATCAGCCGCGAGTCGATACCAATGTATTGCCTCTTGATAATCTTGCTCAACAATTTCACCGGTCTCATAGATTAAGCCCAGTTTACACATTGCAACCTCGTGACCGTGATTTGCAGCAGCGATATAATAATCAAGAGCGCGTTTGTTATCGATTTCTCCGTCATAGCCGTATTCGTATATCTCTGCCAATCGATATGCTGCATTACCATTACGCCCATATATCCAAGTCATTGCATATAACTCTGCCGCCCTAGAATAACTTACATTGGTACCGCGTCCATAAAAATACATCTCGGCTAAAGCGTATACTGCTGGCGGATTTCGTTGAAAAAGTACACAATCATTAAGCCATTTAAACGCCGCGTCATAGTCAACAGGTGTTCCGATGCCGTTGTAATACATTAGACCTATTTGCGCCATCGCGTCCGCCTTTATAATGTGATGATTTGATTTTGCGGCGCGAATGTACCAATGAAGAGCTTTCTCCAAACTTTTTTCGTCGTCATGCTTGTGAAAATAGCAGTCAGCAACCTTGAGCATTGAATAATAATCGCCCTTTTCTGCCTGTTCAAGATATTTCAAAATTTCATTGTCCTTGTTCATAAGAATCACCCGTTCACGTTGTCTAAAGCTACATTCAATCTTTGGCGCAGTTTATCTCGGATTTTCTTTGGAGAAATAACCTTAACTTTGTCACTGTAACGCAGGAGCCATTGATAAAGTCCGTCGTTGTCTTGAACCGTCATTATCGTCTGCCATTTGCCGTTGTTGGTTGCAGACGGTGTGACTTTTTGTTTGGAAGTTAATTGCGTAAATATCGTCTCCAAAAAATCTTTATCGAATTCTATTGTTACATCCACTGTCGGCGAATCGTTCGTAACCATATAAATATGTTCGCGCATGTAACGGTCGAGAGAAAAATTTTTGAATGTAGTCTCACGAGTGTCTGATTGAAGTATATTTTCTATTTCGGCGAGTCGTTCTCTCGTTGCAGAGTCAGTGTAATAAGAATGTGGCTCCATTGCGTAACGAGCATAAAAATCAATTTTTCTGAGCGGCGTAATTTTTTCGTCCAAGATTTTCAGATTGGCAATCAGGGAAATTTTAAAATGAGAAAATTGCTGACCTTCGGGCGTATCATTTTTCGGGTCGTGCCCGATAAGATAACATTCATCATTTTCCCATACTAAAAAATACGGCGATACCTTGTAAGTGATGATTATTTCCTCGCCCTTTTTGCGTGTCTTAATTCGCTTTTGCAAAGAAATTTCTTCGTTGGCGTCATTAAAACTTCTCTCATATAAGTTGAACGTTATCTTGCGTGCTTCTATTATGGCTTTCAAAAGCTCGGTGATTATAGGAAAAATTCGTCTGGCTGTTTTGCGCCGAATACCGCTCCATTGGTCGATTTGCTTTTTTACTATGGCATAGCTGAACATGTCGCCAGTTATTCCAATCCAGTTTTCAAATTTTTTAAGAATCTCTTTGGTTTCTTCAGTAGAAATTGAAGGCGTCCTATAAAGTGCGATGGCAATCAACGCAAATTCTGCGGGTGTGAAGAGGAAATTTTTCCCCTCTGTCGCGTTATAATAGCCGAGCTTGTTGTCGCGGTGAGTTTTTATATCGTAGAGACCGGTACTGTTCATATCTTGAACATGTCGACTTATTGTCGCAGTAACAGCTTTAGTCAAATCTTCTTCATTTTCAAATGCAGTGAAGTCTTCGGGATAAAGTTCAATTAGTCGTCTGTGTACTTCCTCAAGAATTTCTCGCGCCGTTTTAGGATTGTCTCTGTTGCTGTTTTGCAGTACGTCAATAATCAGTAAATCTTTGATAAAAGTTTTGGAATACACAATGAATCCTCCTTAATCGAATCACTTTGCCAGTATTGTCCGCTCAGCACGTCTACGCAAGATATACGCCCGCCTCTTTTTATGCCCGTATCAAGCAACAAGATATTTCTATCAGGTAATTTAACGGGAACCGTATATGCCTCATTAAGTTTCTGAACTCTTGTATGTCCGACTACAATCAGTGTCCTGCCTAAGTATTCTTTAGCGAAATTTTTTGGGCGAGTATTTAGCAGTTTAGCCTTCGTTTGATTCAGCAAGGACTTCTGCGGGTCAATTCCTGCGTGGCAAAAGAAAAATGCTCCGTTCAAATGATAGTACGTCGGAAGTTTTTGCACGAACTCGGTTACTTGCTCGACAATTTGCGGCTCTCTTTTGACGGCTTCTTTCAATTCCATTGTGAATCGTCCTCCGGAACCGCGAAGAAAATCATTTTCAGCGTTGCCCATAAGAATAATGACATTAGGCTTTTTACTTTCCGTTACAGCCCAACGAATCATCGACAAATTTTCGTTGCCGCCCTTTATAAGGTCACCAAGTAGAATCAGTAAATCATCACTCGACACATTGAGCTTTCCATAAAGCGACATAAACTCTGTAAAATGCCCGTGTATATCACCTACTACCAACACTCTCTTATAGGAAATTTTAGAAATATTTTTCGATTCGGCTTTCAAAAATTCGTTCATTCCTTCAACGTAATTTTTCATTCTCTAATCAACGCCTTTCCGTCAAATTCTGTGCTCAATAATAATTGCCAGCAAAAAAATACGCAAGAGGATGCGATGTTACCTCTTGCATTTTAGTCTATAGGTTAATTCATTGTAGTAATTTTAAAGCGTCGAGCAACCTCTGCTTTAGTTTTTCGCGGACATTTTCTGGCGAAACAACGCGGATTCTGTCGCCGAACTGCATTAGCCATTGATACAAGCCGTCGTTCTCTTGAGCCGTTATTGTTGCACTGTAGTAATCATCATCAATCTTATAAATATTCACTTCTGTTCCAAAACGTGTGACAATATCGTCTTTAAGAGCACCACGAAAAGTAATGACTATTTCAATCGGAGATGTATCGCCAGAAGACATATAGACGTGTTCGCGACAATATTTATCTAAAGGAAAATCTATCGTCAAGCCGCCACGATCACGCTTGGTAAAATCAACATTCGGGACACGACAGATATAATCGTCCAGCTCACGTATCGGCACAGCATTCTTGTCAAGCAAACTCAAATCTTCAATCGCACTCATTTTAAAATGCCGCAAGTGATGTCCGTCGACACTGGCAATCAGATACATCTCATCGTTTTCCCATGTAAAGAAATACGGTGATACAATATATTTGGTTTCATCAACGCGATAATGAAACTCCAACTTTTTTGGAATCATGTTATCCAGAAAATTTTTCCAAATCGCATTGATAACGGGCAATATGTCGCGTCTGGTTTTGCGTGGAATTCCCCAGTTGTTTATATGACGATTCAAAAAATATAAATAGGACGAGCCTTCAATTTCAACTGCCGATTGGAGGTAGTCCATTATTCTTTGCAGTGTTTCCGTTGAAACTGATGGCGAACGATAAAGTGCAGTGGCAATGATTATGACTTCGGCTACATTAAATAAAATTTTTTCCTTTTCAACGTTGCTTGTTTCGTCTGCGAGACTTTCTTCCGCGACTTTGTTTTCTTCAGCGGCGTTATAGTAGCCGAGCCGATTATTTTGATGAACTTTTATATCGTAAAGACCGCTACATTTCATGTCGGCAATATGATTGATGATTGTCTTCAAACCCATTTTCGGAAACGGCACGTCGGGGAAAAGTTCGTGCCATCTGCGTTCAAGTTCAGCGTTTATGCTTGCAGAATTTTTGGGTTCCGAAAGACTTGTTGCCTTTATTACATCGAGAAACAACAAATCTCTTATGAACACTCTCGGCTTGCCAGAATTACTCTTTGACACAAAAGTCACCGCTTTTCATCTTTATTTTTTTGAGTATAACACAGGCAAGAATTTTGTAAATATTGCCATTTTCCTCACCATCTACCGAGTTCACAACTCGCGAATAATCTTCTTGCGAATGATTTCATCTTTATCGAATTCAGTCATCATTTCCCAATCCTTTTCCATTTCCAGATTGTCACCGCCAAAACGAGCAACAAGTTGAGCGGCTTGCGGTTCCTTTAAAATGGCATCGGCAATTATTGCGGCAAGTGACTTGCTGCCCGACGAATTATTAGAGTTATTGACTTTGTAACAGGTGTTGGGTTTATCAAGAGAAAGCTGAATTTTGAGCGCGTCAAGTTGTTCTTTCGCGTGATTCATTCTTTTCGCCAAATTTTTTACACGAGTTTCGATTTCTTCTAACCGACGGACGAATTTATAATTCTTGCGAAGGATTCCGGCGGCGATTAGTTCAATTTTCTTTAGTGAGTCGGGTTTTTGGCACAAAGATTCCAATTCGGCTTGCTTTTGTTCAATGGAAAGTTTCAAATTGGCAAGGCGAGCTTTTTCTACTTCGATTAAAGTCTTTTGCTTGGTGAGCAGATATTTTTCCTGCAAGAAAGTGGAACGAGTCTCCGCTGACCAATCTCGACTTTGGAATATTTTTTCGCTTTGGTTGACGGCAATAATACTTTGAGCGAGTCGTTGCTCATCTTTTTTATACTGGCGAATAGTAGCGCGTAGTCTTTTTAAATCACCGCACACGAAGATATTTTTTGCCATAGCGATAGCACGTTGCGGCGAAATAATTCGTTTTTGCAAATCAAATTTAAGGTCGAGATTCTTTTCGTATTCTTTCTTCAGCCCGAAATATTGACGACGAATAATATCGTAAACTTCGCGTGTCCTGTAAATATTTTTTTGCTCGTCGTTAATGGTTTGGGCAAAAATTTCATTTTGAAGAGCATCGACGGCGCGGGCAAGATTATCACTCTCGCGCCTTAACATTTTTTTCGCGTAAAGATTAGCCTGAAGAATCTGATGAGTGACGAGCTGAATATTTTTCTTGCAGTCGGGCGATTCAAGCTTTTTTTCTATCTCGGCGACCGATTTTTTCATCAACCTCGCCGCTGATAACAGAGAAAAAATTTTAGAATTAACGCCGGCAACAAGGTCGTTATAGGCTTTTAAAGCTTCCTTTTGAGTTTCTTTCGGCTTTTTGAGCGTCTGCAAAAATTCTTCCAACTGTTTTTTCTGCGCCAGCGTTTCAAAATATCTTTGCCACAATTCCCGCTCCGATTTGGTCATGTATTCGAGTTTGGCTTGTTCTTCGGCGTCGTGAAAAGAAATAATGACGCGCTTCCATTTATTCACCTCTGCAACCGCTGTGAACATTTTAGCTTTCAGCTCCTGCTGATATTCCGAAAGAAATTTTTGGGAAATAAATTCTTGCGAGTCGGTAAGATTCTTGGCTTTGGTCGTGGAAATTTGAACAGCGTCTTTGATTTCTAATTCTTCCTTTTCCTTTGCGATTGCATCCATTTTCATCACTAAATCAAAATGCTGCTTGCGCAGGGAGCGAAATTCTTTCAGCCGTTCTACTTTTGGGTCGTCATCTTCTTTGCACGAAATCACTCCGACATATTCTTCCGGTATTCGGTTAAAAAGTCTGGCAAGAAAAGTATCGCCGTTTTTCTCTGCTTCTTCCTTCTGCGCTTGGAGTGTTCTATGGTCAACGCGAATGGAAAAACCATTTTGCTCCAATACTGCATTTTGGATTTGCGCGAAATCAGCCCGCAACACCGTTAGAAAAGATTTATCAGCCCAGTTGCGATTTTTGGGCGCACCATGTTTCCGACGTTCCTCGAAAGACGGCTCTGAGCCGTCTTTTTTCCTTCGCGCGGGGTATTTGAAGAAATTACACGCGGCTCTTTCCTTCTCTTTTTCTACGTCATCTATCATTCGTTCAGAAAACATAATGTGAACGTGCGGATGATGTTGTCCGTCCGACATCACTCCGATTTTATTGTGTATCGCGTAGGCGTAATAATGGTCACTCAAATGTTTTGCGATGAATGCGTCTATAATTTGTCTGTACTGCTCGACCGTTTTTAATTCATTTGGCAAAGCAAATTCAATCTCCATGTATCGGCGATTGCCTTTACCTTCGTACTTATCGGCAGCTTGGAAAAATTTTTTCGGGTCGTCATGTGCCCATTTCGGCAACCGATGCTCATGAAAAATACAGCCGCCTCTTTTGGCAAATGCTTTTTCTCGATTGATATATTCGACGTGCGAAAGAGCAGAATGTTGTTCCATTGTCTCCTCGATATTTTCTAAAATTTTGTTGGCAGTCCACTTTGCTAATCGAGCTTGCTCTGAAGAAAAATTCCATCGCACATGCTTATAGAAGTCTTTTGCGAATTCGTCCAACTCACCAGATTCATCATCCGGCAAAAGCATGTCAGTTCCTTTTGATTCTGAATGAACCAAAGAGAGTTCGGACAGTGTAGGCAAGCGAAATCCGATTTTGGTTGCATCTTCGATTGTTTTTGCATGAGTTGACGCAATACTGGGCTTGGGATTTGGTCTCTCTGTGACAATAATTCCTCCGTTGGCAATGAATTTTTTATCATCATTTGCTTTTCTCTCCTTTAGGCGTTGAAATTCTTTTTGTAAAAGCCGGTCGGCAAAAGTTACTGGAAGATTTGCAAGCAAGGCTGTTTGCAATACCGCTTTATGGAAATCCGGCGAACCGTTAATGATTAGCGGCTGATTATTCATTGTTTCGGCGGCAAGCATAAGCGCGATAGACAAAGTGGTAGAAGAGGCATTCTCGGTCACTTCTATTCCTCGCTCAGAATTTTTGATAGAGCCGAAATCATCGGTTTTGTAAAGGAGCATTTCCAATCCGTCAAGCGCGTTTGGCGTCTGCGCCGTCGTTATGTAATCGCCGACAAATTTATTATTTTCCTGCCAATGCTCCTCGTGGGAAAAAGAACCTTCGCGGTTAATATACTCGACGTGCTTGACTGCTGAAATTTTCGTTCCGTTGGGTTTCTTGTCCGACTTGAGTCGGAAATGGAACATAGCCATGAAGATTCTCTCCTTTCTAAAGCCAACCGCAGGTTCAAGGAGCGACAGCGACTGGCAAATTTTTTCCGCCGACAAACGGCGTCACGACGGGCTAAAACTAGCGTTTCACGCAGTGAAATGCGGAAGTGAACATTTTCGACAAAATTCATCGCTCGTTTATCATAGCACATTCCTAAAAAACCCGATGCACTATTTTTGCACAATTTTTTGTGCATTTTGAGACAAACCATTTTTCTTGTGCTATAGTCTTCGGCGGTGAGGTATTTTGCGTAAGGGAAGGTTAGAATTTTTAAACTCTCAGTCCGATAATTTGGGCACTTCTTTGGAAAATGTGGAAAAACGAATTAAAGCATTGGAGGAGGATTCAAGTAATGAAAAAGAATTGCGCTACTTAGCCAGACTTTTATACGCTGGGAAAATTATCGAGAAGGTCGGCTTGCTTTATTCCTTCAATGGGCAATCTTTAGCTCAATTTCTGTCGGAGAATAAAAGCAAATTGCAAAAGCCGCCTGATTAAAATTTTAGGGGTGATATTTTATGCGACAAATTTCTTTTAAAACCATCGAGAAAAAATTGGAAAAGAAAAATGCCGAATTAGTCGAGCTACGCGACTTCAGAAGAAAATTGGACGCCAAAGAAAAAGAAATCTGCGCCGAAATCGAGAAATTGCAGAATGAAAAGGTTGAATTTATTTTCGCGGAGGTTAAAAAGGAAATCAAAAATGAAAACCTTGATGTTTCTTCCGGCTCCATTTTATCTTTGCTTGAAGTCTTGCGTAAAAATCAGCAGATTATGAATCCGGAAACAACTTCGGAGAAAATCGCGGATTCAGAATTGAAAATTTCAGTTGAGGTTAAGGATGTACATGACCAGAGAAAAAATATTTGAAAACAGGCGCGAGGTCGCCAGAAAGATTTGCCAAGATATTCGCGCCAATAACGGTCGAATGCTTAATGCGAAATATTTTTCCGAACGACCATATTGCGCTGGCGTAAAACCTTACAAATTTAGCACGGCGAATTATTTGCGCCTGATTTCATCTGACAACGAAATAATCCACAAAGGAAATCCGTGCTGGTTTCCTGCTACCGAAATAAAAAGTAACGAGTGGTCGCTTAAAGAAAATGCTATGCCCGTTTTACTGGAAGTTTGGACAAAAGACGCCGACCAACAATGTTCTCTGACCGAATTTTATAATGCGTCGGATGTTTTGGGGAAAGAAAGCTTTCAAGCAAAAAATCAATCGTTGGAAACGGTTCTTAATTTTTTAAAAGAGCGCGGAATCCTCGAAGTTGATGACAAAATTGTTTCTCTTCAAGACGCTATCGACGCTGTTAAAAAGTATTCTGAATCTCACAGTGCAAACGAATTGACTTCTATTTTGTCCGCGCAGAGTTGGCTTTTGGAAACAAGATTGAAAACAAAAATAATTTCTTTCCTGCCAATTTTCTCCGAAACTGTTTTGGCTGAGATAGAAAAATCACCCGACATTCTTTTTGACGCCATGAGCAAGGCTAATGCTTTTTTGAAAAAGCTTCGCCACGAAAAAATAAAGTCGGCTACGGAAAACATTACGACCGAAGGATTTTTCCGCGACTTGAAAATCATCTATCATGGTAGCGAAGGCGAATTGCAAAATAAAAACGGCGTTACTTATCCAAAAGAATCTATCCTTACAGGCATCTCGGCATATGATTTCCTTTTGGCTCTTAAATCAGCGCGTGAACAAAAAATCTGGTTGGAACTTTCCTACAAAGATTATTCTCACGGCAAGTTTTTAATCTCCGGCGAAGATTTTGTTTTTGACGAAGAAGAATTCTTAACACCGTGCCTTCGCACTCGTTTGGATAAAAATCGCCAGTATCTTTTGGATAATCCTCACGAACTCAAAAAATATCTTCTGACCGAAAAAGCGATGTCCGCTGAAGAACTTTTAGCTCGTATCTCTCTTGAATCAAAATTTTTTCAAGAGGCTATGGATGAATTTCAACGCGAGGAATTTTCTTACTTGGAAAATCCGCTTGAATCTTAAATAACAAAAAGACGACAGTCACTACAAAGATGAAAGTCGTCTTTTTTGCGCGTTCAATCTTCAATTAAGCGTGCTCCCTATTTTTACACTCTATATCTCTATTTTTCTCGGCTCTTCCTCTGTATAAAAATTGTTCGAGGAACGTGCTTTTACTTTAGTTAATGCTTTTCTTAAATGCACATTGATAAAACCTTCGTCATGAATTAAAATTTGGCGGGGGTGATTTTTATGTTGGTCGGTTATGTGAGAGTGTCGACAGTTGAGCAAAGTGAAGAGCGGCAGATTATCGAACTTCGAGAAAAAGCCGGTGTCGAAAAATTTTTTGTCGATAAAGTCTCTGCTAAGTCTGCTCAACGTCCTAAATTTGATGAGATGATGAATTTTTTGCGCGAAGGCGACGAGTTAATCGTTTCTGAATTCTCGCGCATTGCTCGTTCCACTACCGATTTGCTCAATATCGTCGAATCTCTCACCAAAAAAGATGTTAAGGTCAGAAGTCTCAAGGAACAGTTGGATACGTCCACTCCTCAAGGAAAATTTATGCTGACAATCTTCGGAGCGATTGCCGAATTTGAACGCGAACTGCTTTTGCAACGTCAGCGCGAAGGTATTAAGCTCGCCAAAGCCGCAGGTAAGTACAAAGGTCGCAACGCTAAAAAATGTCCGAAGGATTTCGGCTTTTACGAGCAAGGATACTATGAAAGAACTTACACCGTGACTTATATCGCTAAACATTACAAAGTTTCGCGTCCAACCGTGTACAAATGGCTCAAGGAATCGAAGGAAGCTAGGAAAGGCAAAAAAAATGACGTTTAATGAACTTCTCGACAAATACAGGACAATTTCTTTCTCCGAACACGACAAAGGCTCGCGTTTTGAAGCACTCATGAAAAATTTTTTACTCACTTATCCAGAATACCGCGAAAAATTTTCTAACGTCTGGCTCTGGAATGATTTTCCTTTCCGTGATGAACTCGGCACCGTTGATTTGGGCATTGATATTGTCTGCAAAACTTTCAACGGCGATTTTTGGGCTGTTCAATGTAAATTTTACGCCGAATCAACGACAATCACTAAATCTGCAGTTGATACTTTCCTTGCGACCAGTTCAAAAACTTTCAGCGGACAAAAATTTTCGGTGCGGCTTTGGATTTCCACTTCCGATAACTTGACTGACAACGCCGAAATTACTTTGCAGAATCAAACTCCGCCCGTAGCCAGAATCGGCATGGAAGAACTCAGCAAAGCCGCCGTCGATTGGGAAAAACTCGACGCAGGGCTTTTCGGCAAGCAAGCAGTAAATAATTTCCGCAAACCTAAAGAACATCAGCTCAACGCTATCAATTCTGCGCAAAATCATTTCCAAAATCACAATCGCGGCAAGTTGATTATGGCTTGCGGTACCGGAAAAACTTATACGTCGCTCAAAATCGCCGAAAAACTCTTTCCAAACGGTAAAATTTTATTTCTCGTGCCGTCAATCTCTCTGCTCGGTCAAATTCTCCACGAGTGGGCTACTTTCGCCGAAAATCCTTTCAATTACATTTGCGTTTGCTCCGATGAAACCGTTTCTAAGAAAACTGACGACGAAATTTTAAGCGTAAACCTGCCGCTGCCCGCAACGACCAATCCAGACGAAATTTTACGCCGCATGAAAAATTTTTCCGATAATATGACTGTTATTTTCTCGACCTATCAATCGCTGGATAAAGTTTCTGCCGCGAAGATTGATTTCGATTTGATTATTTGCGACGAAGCTCACAGAACGACAGGTTACGGCGAAAAATCAACCGAATTTACACGAGTTCACGACGAAAATTTTATTCACGGCAAGAAAAGATTGTATATGACCGCGACGCCGCGACTTTACACCTCCGAAGCCAAGAAAAAAGCCGCCGATAACGATTTAATGCTTTGGAGCATGGACGACGCGACCATTTACGGCGAAGAATTTTTTCATATCGGATTCGGCGAGGCTGTCGAAAAAAATTTGCTGTCCGATTATAAAGTTTTGATTTTAACCGTCAATCAGCCGCTCGAAGTCGGCGATAAAAAAATTTCTACCGACGACAAAGAAAAAGTCACCGGCTGTATCAACGCTTTGCAGAAAAAATTGACCGATATTGAAATTTTAGGCGACCCAACGCCCATGAAAACTGCTGTCGGCTTTTGTTCGCGCATTAAGGATTCCGAGCGTATCGCGGAAGAATTTAAATCGCAGGGGATTTCCGCTGTGCACGTTGACGGCAAAATGAGTAGCGATTATCGCAGTAAACAACTTTCTTGGCTGAAAGATACGCCCGAAAACGATTGCAGAATCATCACAAACGCCCGTTGCCTGTCCGAAGGCGTCGACGTTCCGAGTTTGGACGCGATTTTATTTCTCTCAAGCAAACGTTCGCAGGTTGATATTGTTCAAGCCGTCGGGCGCGTCATGCGCAAGGCTCCAGATAAAAAATACGGCTACATTATTATTCCCGTCGTCGTTCCGCTCGATAAAAGTCCCGAAATTGCACTCGCGAAGGGCGAATTTGATATTGTTTGGAAAATTTTAAACGCCCTGCGCGCTCACGATAGCAGAATGGATATTTTTATCGAAGAAATTAAACTTCACAGCGGCAAAGGCGACGGCAAAAGTCCCAGCGATAAAATTATCGTAGAAGGTGACGACAAAATTCCGCTCCAAACGCTGTTGCACTTCGACGAACTCAAAAATTTAATCTATGCCCGCATGGTTGAGCGCGTCGGCAATCGTCGATATTGGGAGCAGTGGGCTAAAGACATCGCGCAAATCGCAGAACGCCACATTAAACGCATTAAAGAACTCGTCGCCACAGATTCGGACGCTAAACGCGAATTCGGCAACCTCGTCTACAATCTTCAACAAAATTTAAATCCGTCCGTCACGAACTACGCCGCTTATGATATGCTCGCTCAACATATCGTCACGCGACCCGTTTTTGAGGCTCTCTTTGAAAATTATTCCTTCGTCAAGAATAATCCCGTTTCAAAATACCTTGAAAACATTTTGTCAATCCTCGACAGCAAAAATATCTCCGCCGACTCCGAACAACTCAAGAAATTTTATGACTCAGTGCGCGAACGTTGCAAAATCGCTACCTCCGCTGAAGACAGGCAGAAAATTATCATCGAACTCTACGAAAAATTTTTCAAAACCGCCGCGCCATTGACTGTCGAACGGCTCGGCATTGTTTATACGCCCGTCGAAGTCGTAGATTTTATTTTGCGCGCCGTTAATGAAGTCCTCAAGGAAAATTTCGGCAAAACTCTTTCAAGCAAAGGCGTTCATATCCTCGACCCGTTCACAGGAACCGGAACTTTCATTACGCGCTTGATTCAATCCGATTTGATTAAGCCACGCGATATTCTACGCAAATATTTCAGCGAACTCCACGCCAACGAAATTGTTTTGCTTGCATACTACATCGCCGCGATAAATATCGAAAACGCCTTCCACGACAGAGTTGACGCCAAAAATTATCAGCCGTTCGAGGGAATTTGTTTCACTGATACTTTTCAAGCCTACGAACAGGACGAAAACGCCAAAGGTCAGACCGATTTTGTAGATTTTCGCGACCCAATGAAAGAAAATTCCGAGCGCGTCAAGAATCAAACCAAAACGCGCATTGAAGTTATCGTCGGCAACCCGCCATATTCCGTCGGGCAACGTTCCGCCAATGACAACGCACAAAATATTTTTTATCCGAAGCTTGAACGCCGAATCTCTGAAACTTATGCCGCAAAAACCAACGCCACCAATAAAAATTCCCTTTACGACAGCTACATCAAAGCTATTCGCCTTTCAAGTGACAGAATCAGCGCGGGAGGCGTTATGGGGCTTGTCACTAATGCCGGTTGGCTCGACGGCGCGGCGATGGACGGTTTGCGCAAATGTTTTGAAGAGGAATTCAGCAAAATTTATGTTTTCAATCTTCGCGGCAATGCTCGCACTCAAGGCGAACTTAGACAGCGCGAAAAGGGAAATGTCTTCGGTCAAGGTTCGCGTGCGCCCATTGCCATTACGATTTTGGTTAAAAATCCTGCTCACGTCGGCAAGGCTGATATTTTTTATCGGGACATCGGCGATTATCTCACTCGCGAAGATAAACTCAACAAGATTATGATTACGCGCAGTATTCATGACGATTTCCAAGCTATCACGCCTAACGAGCGCGGCGATTGGATAAATCAACGCGGCGATGAGTTTGAAAAGTTCATTCCGCTTGCGCCAGATAAAAAATTCGACGGCGCAGCTCAATCTTTCTTCGTGACTTATTCAAGCGGCTTGAAAACTCAACGCGACGCTTGGTGTTATAATTTTTCGCGAACGGAGCTTGAAAAAAATATCCGAACGACGATTGATTTTTATAATTCGCACGAAGCGACAGATTTTGACTCGAAAAAAATTGTTTGGACGCGAGCAACAGTTCAAAATAAAAATCGCGGGCATAAATATACTTTCAATACCGCGCAGATTCTCGAAAGCGTTTATCGTCCATTCTGCAAAACAAATTTTTATTACGACGGACGTTTGAACGAAATGACTTATCAAATGCCAAAATTATTTCCGACTGGTCGCGAAGAAAATCTTTTAATCTGTATAACAGCGGCTGGCAATCGAAGCAAATTTTCATTGTTCATTACTAACAAAATCACCGACCTTGCGCTTGCAGTCGACGGCGTGCAATGTTTTCCGCTGTATTATTATGAGCGTGGTGCGCAGGGAAATTTATTCGGGGAAAATTTGGAGCGGCGCGACGGAATCAGCGATTTTATTTGGAATCGGGCAAAACTTTTATACGGCATGGACGTTAGCAAGGAAGATATTTTCTATTACGTTTACGGCTTCTTGCATTTGGCGAGTTATCGGGAGAAATTTTCTGCGGAGCTGAAAAAATCTTTGCCTCGAATCATTTTGAGTGATAAATTTTGGCAATTAAGCCGCGCAGGAAGGCAGCTTGCCGAGATTCATTTAAATTACGAGCGGCAACCGGCTCCGGATGGTGTGGAAGTTATCGGCGCGGAGAAAAACAATTTTGGCGTAAAAAAATTACGGTTCGCCAGCAAAGACGATCGCACAACTTTGATTTACAACGACTTCATCACGATACGCAATATCCCGCCGCGCAGTTTTGAGTATGTAGTAAATGGTCGTAGTCCTTTGGAGTGGATAATCGACCGCTACCAAGTCAAGACCGATTCGGCGAGCGGCATTGTAAATAATCCAAACGATTGGGCGACCGAACACGACAACCCGCGCTACATTTTGGATTTAATCTTGAGTTGCATAGCAGTTAGCCTGAAAACTTTGGATATTATAGAGGGCTTGCCTGACGTTCTTGTCAATGATGAAGATGTTTGATATATTTAGTGCCACAATCACAGTTTTTAAGGGGCATTGATAGTGGAGATAGCAGTTCCAAACAATTTTGAAAACGATTTTGACGTATTCGACTCGGTAGCCGATATTCAGAATAAAATCTGTCTTGCAGAAGACACCGAAATCAAAATTTCTTTGCCCAATGCCGATTTATTGCGCAATCGGGCGGGAATTTTCTTATTGGCTTGTTTAAATGCTTTTGGAGTTCAGAACAACAAAAATATTATATTTCTTTGTAATTTCTCTTCCGTAGTCTGGTATGAGCATAATCCAGCGAGTTTTTTTCAATTACAAAATAAAAATGATGTGATACAAATAGTATCCGAAAATATTTCTAAGCGAATACCAGTCCAGATGACGGAAAAATTAAAAGATATTTTGGTTTCGTTAATAGGCGAAGTTTATAACAATGCAATGGAACATTCGGAGAGCGAGTATATAATAGGAAATTGTTATAATGAGACCAATGATGATAGTGACAATTCGCGTATGTGTTTTTACTGTTATGATGCTGGAATAGGAATTATAAAAAATGTTCGACGTTACCTGAGGATAGAAGACGATTTATCCTTTCGCAGATATGAGAGAAGCTCCAAACTATTGAAATGGGCTTTGAAACAAGGAAATACAACCAAAAAGCCTCCAAGAGGTGTGGGAATTGATTGGTTACTGAACTTCGCGAAAGTAAATTCCGGTTATGTTAGGATTTGTAATGAAAATGTTCTCTTTGAACAAAACACAGAGGGTAAAATCACATATCAAAAATTGAACAATAGCTTTTGCGGATTATTTTTTGAAATGCATATAATGGAAGCCCCAGACGTAATTTATAAATTAAAAGGTGAGTAATTATGGTTAAAAATATCTTAGTGACAGAGTATACGAACAGCGGTTTTACGCAGGACGATGCAGAGAAAATTGTTGCTGTGTTGAAAGCAGAACTCCCTAATTTGAGCGACGGCGATGTCCTAAGTTTTGATTTTTCCAATGTCAAATTTTTTACGACGCTTTTTTTCAACATCGCTTTCACGAGTTTGCTTAAAGAAATGCCCTTTGAAGAGTACAGTAAAAAGATAGTGCTGGAAAATTTGTCGGAAGTCGGGGAAAGAGCCTATAAACACTCGCTCGAAAATGCTAAACGTTTTGCTGCCATGAGCAAAGAGGAACGAGAAACAAGAGAACAAATCATTGCTGAAATTTTAGCTGATGAATAAGGAGAACGACATGGTAAAATTGATTTCCGAAATAGACTTGGACGATATATCTAGCGAAGAAGTTTTTTTCGTGGACACGAATGTCCTTTTGGTAGTTCATTTTGGTTCACAACGTTGGTCAGAAGAGAAAATCGCTTGTTATTCCAATTTTATTCTCGGCTTGTTAAACAAGGGCAATAAAGTATGTGTTTCAGCGTTGAATTTACAGGAGCTGTTTCACTCTGTTGAAAATAACGAGTTTAAGCAGTACAAAAGAGTCAATCATAATAACGACGGAAATTTTACAAAGAAAATGTATCGTGCCATTGAAGAAGAAAGACAACGTTTAGCTGAAGACTTGAAAAATAAACATTTGGAAATATCGGAACAGTATTCCGTAGTTTCTGGAAACATTACCAATGAAATGATTAAAAATTTTCTTGAGGATTACGAAAATCATTTTTACGACCCGATAGATTTTATAACCGTGCGCTACAACACAAATGGCGTCATAAATTTCATAACAGACGATTCTGATTTCAAAAAAGACTCCAATATTGTAGTTTACACCTACGAATGAAAAATCTAACCTCGTTTGGGCAACTGTAAAGCTCGAATGAGGTTTTTCAGTTGATAGCGAAAAAGCAAAAAGATAAGAAATTGAGAGCGTGCTGATGTGCTAACCTGTTTACGTCGCAAGACAAATTTGAAGACAGGGGGCACAAGTATGAAACTGTTCATAGCAGAAAAACCGTCACTGGCGCAGGCGATAGCGGCTGGAATTGGTGTCGGGAAAAAATTTGATGGCTATATCAGTCTCAACGGTGGCAAAGAGATAGTAACGTGGTGCTACGGACACATTCTCGCACAGTTGAATCCAGATGAATACGCGGAAAAGTATCGGTCATGGCGCATGGAAGATTTGCCGATAATCCCAAGCTTGTGGAAGCTGAAGGTAAAGCCTGATGCGGCAAAGCAATTCAGAATCGTTCGCGAACTGATAAGCAAAGCGACGACAATAGTCAATGCTGGAGATCCCGACCGCGAAGGGCAACTTTTAGTCGATGAAGTCTTGGATTATGTTGGGAACAAAAAGCCAGTGCAAAGAATACTGCTGAACGCATTGGACGAAAAATCGGTCAAGCAGTCGCTCAAGGATTTAAGAGACAACCACGAGTTTGAAGGCATGAAAAATGCGGCATTGGGAAGAAGTCGAGCGGATTGGCTAATCGGCATGAATCTTTCACGCGCTTATACAATCCGAGCGCGACAAGTCGGCTATGAAAGCGTATCTGTGGGCAGAGTAATGACTCCGACAATGGCTCTGGTAGTCCGTCGCGAAGAAGAAATAGCAAAATTTAAGCCAGTTACTCATTATGCTGTCAAAGCTATTTTCAGGAACAACTTCGGCGAAATACCTACAACGTGGCAGATGTCAGATAATATTCTGAGCTTAGACAGCGAAGGCAGACTTCTGGATAAAAAAGTAGCAGAAGATTTTCTTGTAAGATTGAATGCTCTGGTCGGAAGGCAAGGCAAAATTATTCGTGTGGAAGAAAAAAAGAAAACAGAGAATCAGCGACTGCCTTATTCGCTCTCGACATTGCAAATCGAAGCGGGAAAACGATATGGCTATTCTCCGCAGACGGTACTCGACACGATGCAGATGCTGTACGAAAAGAAATTGACGACGTATCCGCGTTCTGATTGTGAATACTTGCCAGAGAATCAGTTTGCGGATTCAAAGGAGATACTCGGACACTTGAAAGAATTGCCAAACTTCAGCGAGTTAGTAAAGAATGCCGATATGTCAATTCACAGCAAGGCTTGGAACGACAAGAAAATATCAGCGCATCACGCGATAATCCCGACGCGAATCAAAGCTGATTTTGAAAAACTGAACGCAGTCGAGCAAAATTTGTATGTAATGGTGTCGCAAGCGTATTTGGCGCAGTTTTATCCGGAGCATGAATACAAAGCGACGACAGTAATTATTTCTTTCGCCGATGAAAAATTTATTGGCAAAGGTAAGCTCGTCACTAAAGTCGGCTGGAAAGCAATTTACAAAAACGTCGCGAAGTCTGAATCTGAAGAGGCAGAATCAATCTTATCACCCGTTCGGGAAAATGAGTCGGTCAAATACGTTTCGGGAAAAATAGCGGAGAAAACGACAAAGCCGCCGGCAAGATTCACACCGTCAACGCTTCTGCAAGCAATGAAGGAGATTTATCGTTATGTCAAAGATGACGCCTTGAAAGCTGAGCTAAAAGAATGTTCAGGAATAGGAACAGAGGCGACGCGGGCAGGAATTATCGAAAAACTTCAAGACAACGGCTTTTTGGAACTTGCGGGCAAATTTTTCGCTCCGACAGAAAAGGCACGAATGGCGGTCAAGATTTTGCCCGACGAAATGATTTATCCCGACACAACGGCATTGTGGGAAAAGGAATTGGAAGAAGTCGCCGCAGGAAAAGAGAGTTTTGAGCAATTCTATCAAAGTCAATTGAGCGGCTTGTCAACACTTCTGGATAAAGCCAAAACGGTAAGAATAACGCCGTCGGCAGGAACGGTGTTGTGTCCAAACTGTGGCAAGGCAATGATTCGTCGCAAAGGCAAGAACGGTTTCTTTTGGGGCTGTAGTAATTATCCGGAATGTAAGACGACAGCGCGAGATGACAAAGGCAAGCCAGATTTTACGGCGTCAACACGCAAAATATCTCGTCCGCACTTTGTGAAACAGTGAACTCGTTTGTGCCCATTATGGGCAATGGCATTAACTTAAGCGACCCAGTAATTAAAGCTCACAGGATAAATATAACGGCAATTTCGCTGAAAGAGTCGATTACCTCTTAGCGGATGAACATAATGCTTTATTTGCTCAAGGATTTTCTCGTAATCCCAAGCGTGTCGACAGTAGTCTTGAATGATTTGAGCGGCGTTCTTAAAATTTACCTCGTAGTGATACTTCAAATTTTTAGGTTTTGGTAAACGAATTTGGCAGATAATTCTGCTGGTCAAATTGTATCGTATAAGGTGAGCAAAAAATTCTTGGAGGTTAAACAAATCCTTTTTGCTGTGAAAATGCAAAGCCCCAAGAGCGTGCTTTATATCTCTGAACGCCAGTTCGATTTTCCAGCGTTTTTCATACAAGGTCTTCAATCTTCGAGCAGAAAATTCTTGTCTTGGTAAATTAGTCGCAAGTACCAGCCATTTATCTTTGAGCCTTACTTTCACCAGTCTGAATGAAACGATGCAAGGTAGTTTCATATCCCACGCTTGGATTTTCATTCTGTATGGTAACCGCTTAGTTTGTGCGCTGACTTCAAACTTCAAATCAAGGTCAAGTTCTTTGTCCGGTAAAGACTTAATTTCTTTAGTCATGCCACTGCGTATCCGAATCAGATAGTTCAAATTAGGGATTCGATTGCAGTGCTCGAAGACTTTTAATCCGTCGTAACCTCTGTCCATGATTGCCAAAATCTTTTCCGACTCGGCAAGGGTAGTAAGCATTTTAACTGCGCCCTTACGCTCATCGGCTTTGTTCTTTGCTTCTATTACGCAATCGAGAAAATTTCTGTTCAAGATGTCGTAAGCGAAATTGACGTGCATTCGATTCGCGCCGCCGTATTGGTTGCTTATTGTCGCGTATTCACTATCGGCACTGTAGAGCGAACTGAAGTCCGAGCCGTCCACTGCCAACACTCTGTAGGCTTTATACTTTTTCGCTTTCTCCAGCGTGTCGTTGAATTTATGGAAGAGTTGCTTGAAGGATAAAATTTTAATTTTACTTCTGCTCTTTAAGATTGCCGCATCCGATATGTAGGAAAAATCCTTGTTGTTAAAGGCTTTTCTTATCTCTTCGCTCATGGAGTTCGCTCCGATGAAGAGCAAAAACCACATCATGTCGTAGAAGGTCACTTTGCGATTTCGAGTGAAATCTTTTTGCGGATTAACGACGTACTGTTTCTTATTGTTATCCATTTCTTTTAGTATCGATTTTAAAACTTCTATGGGATTCATTTTATAACAGTCCTTTCATGACTATCATAAAATTTTTTCCCCTCTTCGTTAAGTTAATGGCATTGCCCATTATGGGCACAAATAGGTGAAAGAAATAACGTAGTTGACATTTGCTATTTTGAAGGGAGCTTTTACAATGAATTTTGAAAAGGATGATATTCCGTATATGGGCATGTGGGCTGACTTGCGGAAAAATTATCTGTTGGAGGAAAAGCCCGAAGATTACGCTGAACTCGTCGAAGAAAAAATGTTGATTGAATATCTGTCGGGCATAGAGGATAGCTACAGTGACAGATTCGAGGAAATGGTAGAACGTCAAATGGAACGTGAAGGCGTTGACGAGGCGTTGAAAGTTAAAAATCCGCTCGAATGGGTCGGGTGCGTTAATAACATTCGCTCGCGTGTCAAAGAAATTTTAATTGCCGAGCTGTGCTCCTAAAAAAATAAAACTTTGCAGTGCCTCTCAAGTGTTACGATTTTTGAAAGTAACATTTAAGGGGCTTTTTTTTCAGTAAGTCGTGTTATAATTACTTACCAAGAAATTTTTGGAGGAATGGTTATGAGTGAAAAAAAATCTGTGCTTAAAATTATCCTGAATCTTCTCCATAGTGTAAAGAAACTCAAAGAAAAATTAGAACCATACAACAAGGCTATAAAACTCAATCCAAACTCCGAAGAGGCTTACAAAAATCGGGGAAATGCTTATTGTGAAATCGGACAATACGAAAAAGCCATTTCAGACTACAATAAAGCAATCGAACTCAATCCAAACTATGTTGCGGCGTACAACAATCTTGGAATCGTTTATTCTAAATTAAAGCACTACAAGAAAGCTATTCAGGAATATAATAAAGCTCTTAAACTCAATCCGAATTTTGCTTTTGCATACAATAATCGCGGCTATGCTTATGAACTTCTTGAACAATACGAAAAAGCGATTCAAGACTATTCTAAAGCTCTCGAACTCAATCCGAATGATTCTGAAGCGTATTTTTCTCGTGGAAATGCTTATTATCGCTTATACAAATACGATTTCGCGATTCAGGACTATTCCAAAGCTCTCGAACTCAATCCAAAGGCTTTCTATGCCTATAAAATTCGCAGAGACGCTTATTTCAGATTTATTAAACTTATTAAATACGAAAATGCGATTAAAAGATATTCTAAGGATATAAAACTCAATTCAAATAATTATGAAGCGTATTTTTTTCGCGGGATTGCTTATTATCTATCGGAAAAGGACGATTTGGCAATTAAAGACCTTTCTAAGGCTGTCAAACTCAATCCTAAGGCTTACGAGGTCTATTTTTTTCTCGGAAATATTTATTACAACTTTGGTCAATATAATTTGGCGATTAAACATTATTCTAAGGCTTTAAAGCTCAATCCGAATGATTCTGATATATACACTCATCGCGCATTTTGTTACGGGAGCTTGGGGCAGTACGAAAAGGCGATTCAAGACCATTCTAAAGCTCTTGAACTCAATCCTAATGATGATTTAATTTACAGCAGTCGCGCAACTTGTTATGAACGCTTGGAACAGTACGAAAAAGCTATTCAAGACTATTCTAAAATTATAGAACTTCACCCAAAAGATTCTGACGCTTACAGCGGTCTCGCATTTTGTTACAAACAGTTAAATCAATACGAAAAAGCGATTCAAAACTATTCTAAGGCTCTCGAACTCAATCCGAATGATGATTTAGTTTACAGCAGTCGTGCAACTTGTTATGAATGCTTGGAACAATACGAAAAGGCAGTTCAAGACTATTCTGCGATTATAGCACTTTATCCAAAGGATTCTGACGCTTACAGTAGCCGCGCACTTTGTTACAAACAATTAAACCAGTACGAAAATATGATTCAGGACTATTCCGCGATTATAAAACTCCATCCGAAAGATTCTGATGCTTATCTGACTCGCGGAAATGCCTATGATGATTTAAAGCAGTATGAAAAGGCAATTCAAGACTATTCAAAGGTTATAAAACTCAATCCGAACGATTCAGGTGCTTACGAAACCCGCGCAATCCGTTACAAATATATAAATCAATACGATTTGGCGATTCAAGATTATTCCAAAGTTATCGAACTCAATCCTAATGCTCATTGGGCTTATGTCCTTCGCGGAAGTGCTTATCTTGAAATAAACCGTTACGAAGAAGCCATTAAAGATTTTAAAAAGGCTACCGAACTAAATCCGCGCAATGTATCCGCTAAAAATAATCTCAGAGATTGCTATATCGCCAGTGGAAGTGCTTATTTAGAGGCAAAAGAGTACGAAAAAGCTATTCCGTATTTTGAAAAAGTTCTCGAACTTAATCCACGTAATGCACTTGCTAAAAAGAATTTAAAAGCTTGTTATAAAGCTCTTGGTAAGTAACTGTGCTCGTAAAAAAGCAAAAAAATAAGAATTTGCGGAACCTCTCAAGTGTTACGATTTTTGAAAGTAACTTTTGGGGGGATTTTTTATGTCAGATATAACGACAACAGAAATTGAGGCAAGGAATCAAGAATATTTAAACGGTTTGCAGGGCAATATCGGAAAATATCTGTCGTTCTTGTCAACGATGGCGAGATTTCACAAGTATGAAGTCGCAGATTTAACGAGCTTTGCACTGGAAGCTCCTGCAATGTTCACGGCAGTGGCGAGTAAAGAACTTTGGGCTAAACATTTTCGTCGCAAGATAAGTCAAACGGCTAAAGGCGTGACTTTGATTAAAGACGGCAAGAAAACTGTCTATTATGATGTC
>JAFQZB010000405.1 GCA_017406175.1 Selenomonadaceae bacterium
AACATCGTCGAAAGGTTTTTTCAACGCATTAAAAATTACCGTCACGTTGCCACGCGCTTCGACAAATTGGCTCTTTGCTTCGAGAATTTCGTTTTACTTGCTTCTTCTGTTATTCACCTTTAATTTACCAACAACCCCTAGCATTCTCGGTCTGGAGTTGCCAATCGTTGCCTTTTTGGCTCGCTTTAGGAACTCGTTCTTTTCTGCGCCTTCGGACTTGAGTTTGCCTACTGAAATCTTCCGACGAAGGAGTTCCTCCTTAATCGTCGCGCCCTTAACTGTCCAAGGCTCGTTCAGCTTGCGATAATGTTCAGCTACCAAACTGTACGCCTCCTCAAACATGAGCCACAAAGTTTGACTCGAATCCTCTCGAAAACCAATAAATACACTGGGAGTCTCCGAAAAGATTTTCTCATCATCTGCAATTTGCAACCATTTTCCGCTGTTCAAGACTTGAAACATTGCTTGTAAGAATCGCTTAACGCAATCTTGCTGTTGACTTTGCGCCTGATGGTCTGCCAAGATTGACATCAGCGCACCTACTGCTCTCTCGCGATATGCGCTAATGAATTGCTCTGACACACCGCACCATTGAGCGAAGAAACCGATTATGTCCGATTGTAACGTCATTATTGCGGCAAAATCAATAAATCGCGGCACTGATAATCGCTCCTTGTAATAGTCGCGATACCTTTGGAAGGTTGTCCTACAGTATTCAATGACTTGCGAATGCCCCTCTGAAAGGAACTTAATAAAAAGCGAGAAGTATTCCCTCAAAATCCCCTTGTCCTCGAACTTCCGCAAAACATTACCGTTGAAGGTTCCCTGTTCAACTTCAAGCGTTAAAATTCTGAATAAGCTCGATTGCGACAAATTCAGCATTTCCTCGCCCGTCAACACTACTGCTGCCCTCACCAGCCTCGTGTTAATTTTTTTTGTCTCCGCCATTGACATCACGCTACTAAATTTACCATCACCGACTGCACGAATAATCATTTCGGCGTTGCGTTCCATTGCCGCGTTATCGCCACCTGTACTATTCGAGAAGTCATCGACAAGGACAACATTGTCGCGCAATGATACTATGTATTCGCGCAGGCTTGCTTGAGTTGAACTTAACCTTATCCCACAATCGTTTGTACTCGTGGAAAATATATTCGCCAGAGCTGAGGCTGTTGATGTCTTCAACGCATTTGTGCGTCCTTTTAAGAAGAGCAACGTTCGCATCGGACAGCCAGCCTTCTCGAAAAGATAATTTGTGTACGCCGTATGCGCGAACAAAAACAGCGTTTCTATCACAGTATTGCCGTGTCCTACTTCTCGAAAACTCATACCCGCGTTGAAAATCTCAGCTCGTCGCTCATCGGACACTTCCGGCATGACATATCCTTGATAGAAATCCCCTTCACCGAGATAATATCGCACTTGTCCATTTGTCGTCAGCCAGCCTATATAGAGCGAACGGATTTCATGCGGCAAATCCAACCCGTCTCCCTTCGCGTCGCGCTGATTGACCTTCGACAAATACTCATCTAGCGCGTCTATACTCTGCGAAGATAACTGAACATCGCGAAACTCTTCGCGAATCCTTTTGAAAGGACTTGTAATTACGACTCGGCACCTCAATTATTTTCTCCTCGTCGCCCCAAGCCTCGTTGCAAGTCACAGCGCAGACAAGCCAATACTCTTTCGTTTCGTCGTCGGTGTATACTTCTCGAATGGACGTTATTCGCACTGTAGCATTCGTAAGTTTGCTCCGGCGTTCTCCAGACCGTAGTTCGTAAATTCCGCACGGCGTCTCCTCGAAACGGTCGCCCTTTAAAAAAAGGCGTTGTGCTGTAATCTTTTTCTGCGGTAACGTACTTCCAAACGCCATTTTGCAAAACGACTTGAACCGGTCGAATCTCACCTAAAAACGCGGTCAAGTCCGCCTGCGTCGCTATTTTCGGAATTTTAACTTTTATCGGAGCCTCCAAAAGCGGCTCCAGCTCCGTTTGCGCCTCTTCACGACGAGTAACTTGCTCAAAGGTCGCCTCTCCAAATTTTAATGCCACATCAAATTTCCCCTTTAAAATAGAAATAAAGCACCCCCCGCGTGTAAACTACCATAAATCAAAAACACGCGGGAGGCAAAACATTCAATCAAAAACCGATTCAAATTTTGGGCAAATTCATGTCTTCTATCTCAGTACGATAGGTTTGCGCCCAACTGTCGAAAATATCCCCATATAATTCTCTTTGATATTTTCTATACTCTTCCAGCTTATCAAGCCCAATCAATTCGTCGTATGCACTGGAAATGGGATCTTGAGTAAAGATCGCGCTTAGATTGAAATTTGGGACTTTTTGCACGAAAAAAGATTGCAAAATTCTGAAGTCGTCATTCAACGAAATCAGCGGAAATCTTACTGCATTAGGCGATAACGGCGGTGAGGGAGGAGGATTGAGTTCGTTGACAATCCGCACGAAATCACTTGTTTCGGGGTCAAAAAAAAGTTGAACGAACCGACATCGAGAAATAAAATTCCGGTCAACAATCTCAAGGAAAAATTCCCTTAACGCTGCCACTTTTTCGGTGTATTCGGTTTTTATGTCACTGACATGATTTTTACGATATTCTTTCATAATTTTTTTCCTCCTGTTGAATTTTGATACTTTTCTTCTTTCACGCCATTGAACTATGTCGGGTGCATTTTCGCCACAATAATAACCTCCTTGTATTATTCTATCATTAAGTTGTACAACTTCTGATATTGCTAACGATAATATATAAACAACGAAATGTCAACCCCTTGACAAAAAATTTTTCCTAGTTAAAATTATATGAAAAAAACATGGATAAATAGGAGGGGACGCCTTGATTCCTTTGATTATTCAACTTGCTACTATGGGCGCAATAGGAAAAGTTTTAGCAAATAATTCACTTGAGACCGAAACCAAATTTTACACTACAAAAGAAGTAGCTGAAATTCTTAACCTGACTGAGTACACTGTGCGCAAAAAAATACGTAACGGCGATCTTAAAGCTGAAACTTTTAAGGGGCACTCTGGTTATCGTATCAGTCATGAAGTTTTAAGAGACTTCATCAGCCGTCATCATAACCTCATCACCCTTGAAAAATTCATTTCATCCGCACCTGAAAATTTCTCCAACACGATAGGGAAGTTTGAAGAACAGTTAAGACAAAATCCTAGTGTTGCTCTCGATATGAATGAATTGAAAACCCTCATAGAAGGAAAAAAGATTGACTTAGAAGGCCTACAGCTTCAGCTTCGCTTACTTGAACTTGATAAAGATGACACTCTCGATTTCCAGCGGAAAAAAATTTCACTTGAGATTTCCATGAACCAGTTGAAAGCCGAAATCAAAGCTCTTGAGTTAGTCAAATCTTACTGTGAAAAAAGAGAGGATATGCCCAATTCTAAATGAACGCTTACTTGTTTTTACTTTTAGGCAAAGATGTGATTATTAAACAAACGTAAAGGCTTATAAGTCCGAGATTGATTATATGGGTGAACTTTATGGCAAATTATAACGCTCAGTACCGTGATACGGTCTTCCGTTCCTTCTTCAATGACCAAACGAGATTGCTCTCTCTTTGTAATGCTGTTCTCGAAACCGACTATACAAATCCCGACGAGTTAAATATCAACACTCTTGAGGGTATTTTCTTCGACAAGCAAAAGAACGACATCTCTTGTACCATTCATAACCATTTCCTCGTTCTTGTCGAACACCAGACCAGCGTCAACGAAAATATGCCCTTTCGGTGTCTCTCTTACGTTGCTGAACTTCTTAACAACTTGGTCAAGGATAAGCACAAACGTTATTACAAAGGGCTGATAAAATTTCCTCGTCCTAAGTTCTTCGTTTTCTATGACGGCGACAAACACGAACCGCTACAAAGACAAATGCGCCTATCCGATGCTTTTGATGGTGATTCTGATTCGCTCGAACTTATCGTCACCGCTTTCAATATCAATGATGCTATTAGCCGTGCCGTCAAATTCTGTCTCGACAATAGCATTATGGGTGATTATCTTGTGAAACATGCTGAGGAGGTTTTCAATATGTTAGCTCTCGAATGGAATTTGGACGACGCTCTTCAGGCTCGTTTTGAAGAAGGCTATGAAGACGGACGCGAAGAGGAACGCGAAGCTATTGCTCTCAATATGATTCGTTCCGGTATGCTTGCTGAGAATATTCATGAATTCACTAGGCTTTCTCTTGAACGAATAAGAGAATTAGAAAAAAATATCCATCCTTGAATTGTTTCACAAGCTTTCAAAAAATAAATTTGATTCTTCAACAGGAATATTTTTATTTATCGCGAACCATTTTTTATGATCAAAATTTTAGGAGGAAAAACTATAGGCGACAGATTGATATAAATGCGGAAAGACCTGCAGTGCTAACAACACCACAGGTCTTCGTCCAGTGAGTGACATCACCACCCGCTGGAAAGCCCCGAAGGACTTGATACGAGTACATTTTACAGCATAATTACGGTTCTTTCAAGGGGCTCTTTCAGTAAAAATTTTCTAAGACGACATTCACTGGAAAAGGTGTTTGTCGTCTTTTTCTTACACGCCCAAAGGAGCAGAAAGGATTTATGCCATGAGTTTTATAGCGATTGCTAATAATAGTGACGTTGAAGCCATTAAAAAACTTCCAATCTCTGAACGGAAGGCTCTCCTCGAAGAAATAAATCGAGCCGATCCGCATTCCATTTTCACACCGCACCCGAAAGAAAATCGCAATCCTGACAAACGCAACATCTTTTGCCCTTGTTGTGGCAATGGCTCCGGTGATGATAGCACTCCCGTTGAAGTCACGCAGGAAAATGGCGTTTGGCTTTATCACTGCTTTAAATGCGATTCATTTTCCGGTGACCTTATTAAAATCATTGCCACTGAAGAACATCTCAACCTCAACCAATTCGACGACATGTGCAAAGCCTTAGCTATCGGCGCAAATCTCATCGGCTATTCTCTACCCGTCCCCAAAAAAGTTAAAGCCCTTGACGCGGGCAAGGCGGCTAAAGTACAATATCGACGAAACACATCAAATCCCGACGAATCATCCTTCGGCATATCTGATTCTACTAGCCCAAAGGCAATTCGTCAAGAAAGGGCTGATAAAATGGAACAAAAAAATGACACCGAACTTATCTACAGTTCTGAGAACGCTCGCAAAGAACATGAACTGATTTTGGCTGACATTGCCAACGCAAAAACTCATCTTCCTGAACTGCCTGAATCGCAACGGCGCGGTATCTTGCTTGATACTTATCATAACTTCGGTTGCGGTTTCCTTCACGATTGGACTCACCCTAAAATTCGCGCAGAAGGAAAGAAAACTGTACCTACTCGTCGCATTATCATTCCTGCCGGGATTCATTACAACGCCGTTGCTCTTAATGCTGACCGCGCTGATGTGAAAAAAAGTTATCATAAAATGCATGCCGGTTCTATGGAATTGTTCAATTCTCAATCCATGAAAATTGCCGACACGATCTTTATTGTTGAAGGCGAATTCGACGCCATGAGTATTTGGCAAGCTTTTAAGGGAAAAATTGGCGTTGTTGCTGTTTTAGGAGCCGCTAACTGGCGTAAAACTCTTAAGCCTCTTCTCAAATCTTGCACGGGCAAAAAATTTGTTATTCTCTTCGACGGTGACGATGCGGGCAGAACTAATGCTAAGAACCTGCGTGACGAACTCTTAAAAAGAAAAATTCCTGCCGTTTCTAAATTCCTCTTCGATTATCTTCCCGATAAGGAGAAAGAAAAATTCGGCAAGAAAGTTGATGCCAACGATTTACTTCAGCTCAAGAATGGCGAAAAGAAACTTCATGATCTAATTGAGCGAATCAACCTCGACGCTATAGATGAGTTTGTGGCGGCAGAGAAAGAAAAAATAAACGCTACCACAACTCTTGCTCCAAGAGATGAAAAGTCCATCGTCAAAGATTTTGAGTCCAGATTTGACACCCTTAAATATCTTCAATCTTTGCCGCAATCTGAAGAGCGCGATTCTCAAATCATTGCTCAAATTCGCGAATTGTGTGAGTGGAAAGTTAATCGCAAAGGAGAACGTCTTTATATCTTGCCCACTCTCGCCAACTTGAAACTCATTTTTAACAACGATCCTAACCTTCAACAACTTGTCGGCTTCGATGAATTCACATGCGCAGACGTTCTTTTGAAAGATACTCCCTGGAGACGCGCTAACAATCATATCAACAGGGAATGGTCTGACAAGGATGACGCTCAACTCCGCCTCTACCTTCGCGAACATTACGCAGAGTTGCAAGGAAAGAGCTTAATTGAAGACATGGTTGTTCGTGTTAGCCAAGCCAATACTTTCAACGTCGTTAAAAATTATTTCAACAATCTGCCAAAATGGGACGGCATTCCTCGTGCCGAGACTCTCTTTATTAAATTCCTGCGCGTTGACGACACGCCTTTTGCCCGCGAAGTTACTTTGAATTGGTTGCTCGCTGCCATTGCCAGGATTTTCCACCCCGGTTGCCGCTATCAAACTGCTCTCGTTCTTCACGGCAATCAGAAGATTGGTAAATCCTATATTATTGAACGTATCGGCGGTGCATGGTACCTCGAACTTACCGAAGATGTCGGTGATTCTCATGCCGCTGACGCTATCCAAAAGGGCTGGATCATCGAAATTAAAGAAATGTCCGCTATGCGTAAGACTGAAATTAACGCCGTTAAAGCTTTCATCGAACGTTCCTCTGAAACTCGTCGTGAAGCTTATGCTCGTCGTGCTACCACCACTTATCGACACTGTATTTTTGCTATCACTGTTAATGATTCCGAGTTCCTACGTGACGTGACCGGCAACCGTCGCTATCTCATTCTTCATTGCAACAGCTCGATGTTTGATTATGTTGAAGGTTTGACCGATGAATTCATTCAGCAACTTTGGGCTGAAGTCTATCAAAAATACAATGAAATGTTCGACAACGACAATGCTTTCGATGAGAAAAAACTTTCACTTAGCCGTGAGGCTGAAATTCAGGCTGAGGACGTTGCCACTCATTATTTGCAAGATGATGGCATGACCAGTGAAATCAAAGGACACCTCGATAAGAAAATCCCGCCGCAATTCATCTGGCAAGAATTTTCTCGCGAGGAACGCAGAGACTTTCACACTAAAGGTCACATTAAACTTGTTGATGGTGCAGAAGACTTGATTAAGAGACGGCGAGCCAGAGGCGGCAAAAATGTGGACGCCGATGTTGCCAAAATTTCTGATTGGCTCACAGGCAACGCCGGCAAAAAATTCGTCCGCATAAAAGAAATCACTCGTGGTACTGACGTTGTTAAAGAATTTTATATCTATGGCTCTGAATATCGCCAACATGTTTGCGCCGCTGAAATTTTTAACGAGTGCTTTGGCTCCGACAAACGTAAGCAAATGTATCGTATAAACGAAATTTTATCAAATCTTGCGGGTTGGCATTTAGGCGCACGTTTGGCTAGAGCCGATTCCGTTTACCCCGACCAAAAGAAGCCTTTCTATCGTGACAAGGACAATTATCCTCCCAATGAACTCGATGAATCTGTACAAAACGACATTTTTTCTGGAGAACCTATCGACACGACTGACCTCCCCTTTTAAACATTAAATGCACTTGAAAGAAAAAAAGTAGGACGCATTTGTATTGCTTCTATTTGCTTTGCTCAATTACTGTGGACGCTTTTTTGTGGACGCTGTGGACAAGATTTTTTCATGACAAGTCTATCACCATAACGGATACTTCATTTTAATTTTTGTGGCTGACCGCTAAAACTTTTGTGGACGCTGTGGACGACCCGTCCACAAATTTTTTTTGCAACAAAAATGGCGTCACAGCTAGTTTTGTGGACGAAGTAGCTAAAATTTTTGCGGACGTTGTGGACGAGGTGAAAAATAGTCGTCCACAACTTTTTCCCGCGCCACAGCTAGTTTTGTGGACGATGTGGACGTGTGGAAACAAAATTAAAACTTTTTTTATTCATATGCCCTAGAAAGAAAAAAAAGATGTGACGGAAAATGAGAATAGCGAGTTTAAAGATTTTCTTTGAAATTTACGTCCATCACGTCCACAAGTCCATAAAACCGCATTACTACTAGGAGAATTTTTGTGGACATAATTTTTTAAGTCTTCCACACTTCCACAGGGCGTCCACAAGTCGTCCACAGTTTTTGAATTTATCTTGCGGTATAAGCCGAGACGATGATATTTAATCTAAAATCAGAAGCCTTGCTTTTAGATATGGGGAGTATCACGCTGTTATTAAGCGATTAAAAAAAATAATACTAAGGACGGCAAGTGTAGTCTCTTATTCGTGTGATTTGGATTGCTTGTCGCATGCCGGGCGACCTTTCGTTCAACGAATAAGCTATAATGGAAAAAATTTATTGGAGGCGGTTTAGGTGAAAGAAATTCTTCTGATGCTACTCATTGCGCTTTACTTGGGATTTGGTTACTGGGCGATTCAGTACATCAAGGTCAATATTATGGGAGTTACCGCCGAATATTACACAGATACAATTGCCTTTTACGGACAACGCCTGATGTTTGCGGCAATGCTCGGCTGGGTAGCGATACCGATTGCATTCATTCATAAAACGTTTATTGCGAAGGAATAAAGTTTGACGATTAGAGGGCGCAGTTGTATCTGTGTCCTCTAAATTTTTACGAGGAGAATTATCATGCTCAAAGAACTTAAAGAAAAGATTTGCTCGGTGCTTAATGATTGGATTTTCGACCAAGATAAAATGGCTGAGATTATTTTAGAGGAGCTAAATGAACATATCAAACTAGATGAGTTAGCTGGCTCTGAAGTAACTTTCGAGTTCATTGATGAACTCACAGAAGAAGAAATAATTACAATCGAATCCGAAGAAAAAGGATCTACAGAAGAAGGAGAGATACTGGCGGTAACAATCGCAGACAATCCAGACGTTTTCAAAATCGTGTTCGTTCAGGACGCCATGAAGCGTTTCATTTCAAGTGTTAATCCCTTTGAAGCCAGAGATAGAATTAAAGGGATAGCCAAGCACGAAGCGTTTCACGTAAGACAATACAACTACATGATAAAAAAAGGGGGTATGGACGCTATCGGTCGTTTCGCTCTCTACAGCAAGCAGAATCATTACGAGGATAACTTACTGGAAGAAGGCGCGGTAAGATACCAATACTTCGATGAAGAGCAGGATTTCTCTGTCTTTGATAGATTCATTGAGCCTAAAACTTTAGCCGCAAAAAAAAATAGCCCGTATTAAGCGAGCCGACAAACTTCGTTATGTGCGAGGTTTATTTTTTTCTGTCCTTAAAGTCTTTGTCAATGTCCTTACGCCAAGAGTCGTCGTCAAAAAGTTTATCGAAGTCTAAATTGGGTGGTGCGGCGAAGGCGGCGGCGAAATTACCGATTGCACTGAATCCTTGTGCAATGCCTTTACTGTCTGCGTGATAGTTGACTGCGCGGCGAGCGTCAATGCCAATGTGAGACGCCACTTCTACCGCGTCAATATTTGCTCCGAGAAAGATGAATTCCCAACCTTGCTCTTTTTGCTTTGTGATTAATTCCTTGATTTGCCTGTAGTTAAACTTGTAGCTTGCGTTTTCCATTCCATCGGTGGTAATGACAAAGAGAGTTTTTTGGGGACGGTCTTCTTGGCGTGCGTATTTGTGAATGTTCCTGATATGCTTGATAGCATCGCCAATGGCGTCCAAAAGTGCGGTTGTGCCGCGTACTTCGTAATCTTTTTGCGTCAAGGGTTTCACTTCAGCAAGCGGAATCCTGTCATGCAGAACAATGGATTCGTGGTCAAAAAGAACGGTAGAAACAAGAGCATTGCCTTCGGTCTCGTTTTGTTGCTTTTTAATCATGGAGTTAAAGCCGCCAATAGTATCAGATTCAAGCCCCGCCATAGAACCGGAACGGTCGAGGATAAAAACTATTTCGGTGAGGTTACTCATTTCCAAAATCTCCTTTCGTTTTTTCTGTCCATTTCAGTTCCGATTTTGTTTCCGCCTAAGGCACCGATGATTCCAAAGATAATCGCGCAGGGAATTGCCCCAGCAATGCCACCAGCAGGACCAGCGACAATCCCGATACCCGCACCCGCTTTGGCACCACCAAGTGCTCCAGCAAACATTCCGGCGAGTGTACCTTTCTTTTCGTTGTCTCTTTTCATGTTTGAAAACCTCCTTTTATGAGGTATTATATAGGAGATTTTAGTTCGCAGGTCGCCTTCTATGCGACAAATTAGCCACCTAGTAGAGGTTGATTGTACTTGTAAAGGATTTGATTAACAACGTCTACGTTGAATATTTTGTTTTCGATGAAGGCAGAAACAATAACATCAAAAAGATTGGCATTGCTAAGAGTGAAACCAGCAGAAGCAAGTAGAGCTTTGGTTTTTTCAAAGCCGAGTTTAAGAGAAATGGCGAAAGCAAGAACAGTTTGCTTGCTGGGCTGATAATCTTCGTGGTTGACGATTTTTGAGAAATGTCTACGGTCGATATTGGCACGATTGTAAATGGTAGAATTTTTTTCACCGCTCTCTTCAATTAGCTGTAAGAGCTTTTGAGAAAAAGACTCATCTTTGTTTTCCTTAAAATGTTCGCGAAAATTAACTGTGTCGACATTAGAGCGTGTTGGTAAAGTCGAAAAATAAAACATAAGCAATTTCTTTGGTAAAATGAATTTGAAAAACCCCCAAAGGAAAGTGCTTATGTCAAAATCATTTTATCACGAACGCTACTGCCTTACAAAAACGCAAGAAGAAATAATCAAGCCGCTGTTACCAACTCCGAAATCAACGGGAAGAC
>JAFQZB010000406.1 GCA_017406175.1 Selenomonadaceae bacterium
ATTGCCTTGCGAATTCCAATTTCCCGCGTGCGTTCCGTGACACTAGCTAAGGTGATGTTCATAATGCCGACGCCGCCGACGATTAACGAAATTCCCGCGATTGCTCCGAGCAGAAGCGTTATCATCGTCGTTGTTGAAGTCATCGTCTCCATTAGCGTTGTTAGGTTGCGGACGTTGAAATCATCTTCCGCGCCTTTTCTGATTCGGTGACGTTGACGCAGGAGCTTTTCGATATTGCTTTGAACCTCGTCCATCTTGTCGGCGTCTGTGACTTGAACATTGATACTGCGGACGTAAGTTATACCGATTAATCGTTCCTGCGCGGTGGTCAAGGGAATTAATACTACGTCGTCTTGGTCTTGACCGCCTGAGGACTGTCCTTTGCTCTCAAGCACGCCAATTATCGTATAAGGCGCATTGCCGATACGAATTTTCTTGCCAACGGGATTTACACTCTCAAAAAGATTCGTCGCGACCGTCGAACCGATAACCGCTACCCGATTTCTTACATCAACGTCGTGTTCGCTGAAAAATAGCCCGCTTTTAATTTCTAACGACTGAATCGCTACATATTCCGGAATAACGCCCGTAACCGTCGTATTCCAGTTTTCGTGCCCGTAAACGACTTGATAACTGCTTTGAACCGTCGGTGAAACGTATTCCACGTTTTTTATCTTATTTTTTATCGCTTCGGCGTCATCGTACGTCAAAGTTATCACGGAACCCGCCGCACCACGCATTCCGCCCCGATTCGCGCTCCCAGGCATCACTATCAGCATATTTGAACCCAATCTCGATATATTGTCGAGAATATTTTTTTTAACGCCCATTCCCACGCTAACCAACGCAATTACACTCGTCACGCCGATTATCACGCCCAACATCGTTAAAAATGTCCGTAATTTGTTCGCCGCAAGACTTCGCCACGCCATTTTTAATAATTCCGTGAATAACATGCTAAAAAACTCCCTTAAACTATGTCGATAACCTCATTTGAGCCTTTGGAAATGTCTTTTGTGATTTTTCCGTCCTTTACAAGTATCTGACGGTCTGCAGCTTGCGCAATATCCGGTTCATGCGTCACTAAAATGATTGTTGAGCCGGTTTTATGCAGGTCGCGAAAGATTTCCATGATTTCGCCCGTAGATTTCGTGTCTAAGTTGCCCGTCGGCTCGTCCGCCATTAAAATTGCCGGTTTCATCGCGATTGCCCGTGCGATTGCCACCCTTTGACGCTGCCCGCCGCTTAATTCCCCTGGTAAATGCTCTGCGCGGTCTTCTAACGATACTTTTCTTAATGCTTCCGTCGCCAAAGCTAATCTTTCCTTTGAACTCAAGCCCGCATACACCGCCGGCAACGCAACATTTTCCAAACTCGTTAGCTTCGGGAGCAAATTGAAGTTCTGGAAGACGAATCCGATTGTTTTATTCCGTATTCGCGCTAATTCATCGTCTGATAGTCCGCTGACCTCTTGCCCAAGCAATTTATATGAACCAACCGTCGGTCTGTCGAGGCAACCTAAGATATTCATCAGCGTTGACTTGCCGGAGCCGCTCGGCCCCATTAACGCGACAAATTCCCCCTCGTTAATCCTCAAATCAACCCCATTTAGCGCGGCGACCGTCTCCGAACCCATTTTATAGAGTTTCTTCACGCCAGTTATCGTCACGACGTTTGCCATAGAAATTTCTCCTCGCAAAACTTTTTCACAGATGATAACAAAAAAAATTCCCCGTCGCAATTCGGAGGCAGAGGATTTCACATTTCCATAAATTTTTGTACTAGATATCCCAAAACCACAGTAATAGTCAGTACATCCGTTCCATTTAAGATTATATAGCCCCATATTTCGCTAGGCGTTCTTTCCAATATTTGACTTTGCGACGCTATAAATATTCCTTGATTTATGATAGTCGTGATGTCCCCAAAAATATTCAAGATATTAAATTCATATTCCATAGGATCGTAGTTGTACCATTTCATTCCGCCAAAAAAGCCTATCCCGTAATACGTTATAAATTCCAGCGTCGTCAGCATTATCATTCCCAATAAAATTATTTCTTGCTTCGATAATTCTCTTTCCATAAATCGACTTAAAGTCGCTATGCATAGGATATACGAAATAACCGTGATGCTGTATCCGTATATCCACATGTCTTCTCTGAGTGAATCAATCGCGTAAAACACGTCGAAGACCAAAACTCCTGCGCTGTAATACATAAAGATGATCGAATAGATGAATCCAAATATTTCAACGGGAAAGCCTTTCTCCGTCGGGTCTTCTTTCGGCGCAAATATTACTACCAACATAAAAAACATTATCAAACTTAAAAAATCTTCAGCTACAAATTCAATTTCAAGCTGAAGCGGTGTCAGCGGCAAAATTATAAGACAAAGCATAATCCCGACGATGAATTTGATTTTTTTTGGATTCGATACCACTATTTGCTTGGCGTAGGCATAAAGAATTACAAAATCGTCTCGAACCGAACGAACGAGATTGTTTCGCGAACCTTTTTTAGGCAAGATGTGGTAAAAGAAACGCAAGATGAGGAATATCAGCCCCATTACGAAATATCCAAGCATCAATAAAACCATTACATGATACTCCCTTAAAAAAATACCGCGCCATAAAATAACGGCGACTCATATCCTAAGCAAGGGATACAAGTCGCTTTTTGATAAGTAGCCGCCTCATTCAATTTTTGAATTTGATTCAATCCGTTGACGAGGAAGTTTCTTCCGAGACTTTATTTTTGACGAAAAGTTTTTCTACAATCTTTTGAACGATGACGAAGAAGACAGGAATTAAAAATATCCCAAGAAACGTCGCTATAGTCATACCGCCGACGACTGCCACGCCCATAGAATTGCGAGCCGCCGAACCTGCGCCCGCAGCCGTCGCCAAAGGAACACAACCGATTATAAAGGCAAATGAAGTCATAAGGATAGGACGCAAACGCAAGCCCGCCGACTCCAAAGACGCTTTAACCGCTTCCATGCCCTTATCCGTGCGGATTTTGGCAAATTCGACAATCAGTATCGCGTTCTTCGCCGCAAGCCCCATAATCATTATTACGCCGATTTGCATGTAGACGCTATTTTGAAAACCCGGATTTCCTACGCCGTAAGTATTCGTGTAGTAATTCAGGACGAATTCCGAAAGTAACGCGCCGAAAACGCCCGTTGGAACTGTCATCAAAACGGAAAATGGAACCGACCAGCTTTCATACAGCGCGGCGAGGCAAAGGAATACGAAAACTAAAGCCAATGCCATAACTTGCCCCGTCGAGCCAGATGCTTTGTACTCTTCGCGGGATTGTCCAGACCATTCTACGCCGAAACCTGTCGGCGCGACTTCATGTACGACGCTTGTTAAGGCCGCCATTGCTTGCCCCGATGAATAACCTTCGGCAGGCTGAGCTTGAATCAACACTGAACGTTTTCCGTTAAAGCGAGTGACCTGCGTCGTGCCGGTGTTGAGTTTGTAACTTATCAACGTGTCGAGCGGCACGAATTGTCCTTTATCTCCTCTGACGAACATAAATTTCAGCATATCGACTTCACTGCGGAAATAAACGTCTGATTGCATGACAACTTTATACGTTCGCCCGAATCTGTCGTAGTCATCAACCTGCATACCGCCGAAATTGACTTGCAAAGCGGAGTAAACGTCAGCGAGATCCACGCCGAGCATTTCAATTTTCTTTTGGTCGAGTTCATATTTATAGCTGGGCGAAGTGACGCTGAAAGTTGTACTTACGCCTTGAAGTTCAGGACGCGTATTGGCCGTTTTAACTATTTCATCAGTGATATCGGAAAGTTCGTTGTCAGAATGGCTTTCCTGGTCGATAAGTTGCATTGTCAAGCCGCCGACTTGCCCTAAACCTGGTAGCGAGGGCGGATTAAAACCAATTACGAACGCTTCAGGCGCGACGCCATTGCCTACCATGAAGACATTGTTAATTGCGGCCGTTGCGGACTTTTCAAAGTCTGTTCGCTCCGCCCAAGGATGCATACTCAAAAATAACGTCGCCGCAGAAGACTTCGTGCCGCCGGAAGCTATGTTGTAGCCCGCAATCGTGATAACGTCCTTAATGCCGGGCACTTGCTCACGAATCGCCGCCGCTACCTTGTCTGTCGTTATTGAAGTTCGATTAAGCGAAGTTCCTTCGGGTAACATGACTGCCGCTACGAAATAACCTTGGTCTTCGTCGGGTACGAACGTTGACGGCAAAATTTTAAACAAAAGCCCAGTCAAGCCGCAAACAATCAGCATAAAGACGATAGCTAGCTTTGAACCCGAAATAACTTTGGCGACAATGCCGACGTAAGAATTTTTCGTGCGCTCGAACCAGTTGTTGAAGGCGTCGAAAAATTTGCTGAAGAAATTCTTCTTGCCGTGCTCGTGCGGTTTAAGAATCATGGCGCAAAGAGCCGGCGTCAAAGTCAGCGCGACAAAAGCCGATAAACCCATCGATACGGCGATTGTTAGCGCGAATTGCCGATATAAAATGCCTGTCATGCCGCCCAAAAATGCTATCGGGATAAAAACTGCCGACAAAACGAACGCTATCGCTACGACTGGTCCTTGCACTTCAGCCATAGCGACTTCCGTTGCCTCGACGGGATTTAAGCCGCGTTCCATGTGCTGTTCGACGTTCTCGATAACAACTATTGCGTCATCGACGACCAGACCGATTGCCAAAACCATCGCGAACAAAGTCAGCGTGTTAATTGTGAAGTCGAGAACCGTAAATGCCGCGAACGTTCCGAGCAATGATACGGGCACTGCCAAAAGCGGAATAATCGTTGCCC
>JAFQZB010000407.1 GCA_017406175.1 Selenomonadaceae bacterium
AGTAGAACGAACGTTTGCTTGGCTCAATCACTCCCGCCGACTCAGCAAGGATTACGAGTTAACTGCCGCTTCTGCTGAAACTTTAATCAAAATTTCTCATATCCACACTTTAATCAAACGTTTGTGAACACATGTTCTTATTGACAAATCAAGCTAAAAATTTTATACTATGTAAACTTATAATCGTTACAAAGGAAGTGATTATCTTGAAAGACTCAAACTTCGACTTAGATGCTGAACGACTTGCTCTTGGTATCGTTCCCACCGAGACTACTCGTGGAAGAAAAAAAATTCCCCCACGAGTTAGTAGCGTTCAAGCCGGTCTGCCCGATGATTGGACTAGAGCCACTTTCATCGTTCGCATTGCTTATCTCGATAAATTAAAAGACTTTGCCTACACTGAACGTATCTCTATTAAAGAAGCTCTCGATGTTGCTCTCGAACGCTTTCTTCAGGATACTAATAATTTACTTCCTCACAACAGAGAACGTCGCGATAACACTGAAATTATTCGTCTCGACGACGAAAAAACTTACGGCATCAAGGAAGTCGCCGCTCTTTTAAATCGCGCTCCAGTAAGCATTTACAACTACATTCACTCCGGCAAACTAAAAGCAAAAAAAATCGCCAATACTTTTATTGTTACCGAATCCAATCTTAGAGAATTTGCTGAGAACTTTGCCCTTACAAACTCAAACTAAAAATATTCAATACTAGCTTAAGGAGTAATTGTAAACCTAACAAAAAAGTATGTTATCTAAAGGCAAAAAAGTATAGCAAAAACACAAATGGCGTCATATCAAGCTTTATTAGACGACACAGATAAAAATATAGACAAGCACCATAGACATCTATGTTTTCAATCTACCGAAGAATTAGCCAATGAAAAAAGAGCTTGATTGATTTTCACTCATATGCTAAACTATAATCAGAAATTGTAAACTAAATTCAATAAAAAAGTTTCAGATAAAGCGAAAGGCTCACCGATGCTGTAACACCGATGAGCCTCTCCAATAGTTCTTTATCAAAAAGAACCAACAAAACTGATGCTAAATAACCTTAGAAAATTATATCAGTCCTTGTTGGTTCGGTCAATATTTAATCGAACGAGAGGACTGATTTTTCGTGTATGAAAACAATTTCAGTGCATCCATTCCCGAACACGTAATAAGGGAAATAAAAGATATTTCACCTGATACCTTAGCCGCTCATCATGTCATCTACGAAGCAAGAAAAACCGTTGCAGGTAAACCCACCTATGTTTGCCCTAATTGCGACAACGGTACCGGTCGTGACGGAACAGGCATTCTTCCTAACTCTAAAAACGGAGTCTGGCTCTATCACTGCTTCAGATGCGATGAAACTTTTGATAACATTCATTTGCTCGCACTTCATTACAACCTTCACCCCCGCTCCGACTTCCAAGAAATTTGTCGACTGGCTTGCAACGAGTTCAATATTTATCTCGAATCAAATTACCAATCAAAAAAAGTCAAAAAGTTGGTGGTTTCGAGTCCATGAGACTTTTTGCGGCAGTGGAGGCAAGTTGAACGGCGTCTTTAATTTCCAATTCGTCCGTTTCCTTCGCTATAGCGTCTATTTTCATCACTAAATCAAAATGTTGTTTACGCAAGGAACGAAATTCTCGTAGGCGTGCTACTTTCTCGTCATCATCTTCTTTGCAGGAAATGATACCGACATATTCTCCCGGAACGCGGCTGAAAAGGCGAGCCAAAAAGGAATCGCCATTTCGCTCCGCTTCTTCCTTTTGCGCCTGTAGTGTTCTATGGTCAACGCGAATGGAAAAACCATTTTGCTCCAATACTTCATTTTGAATTCGAGCAAAGTCAGCGCGCATTTCGCTTACGTATTGCCGATTGCACCACTTACGTTCTTTGGGAGATCCGCGTTTCCATTTCTCCTCGAAAGGCGGTTCAGAGCCGTCTTTTTTCTTTCGTGCCGGATAGAGAAAGAAAGCTTTAGCGGCTTGTTCTTTCTTTTGTTCCACGTCGTCAATGAGTCGTTCGGAAAACATAATATGAACGTGGGGATGATGTTGTCCGTCTGACATCATTCCTATTTTGTTGTGTATCGCGTAGGCATAATAATGCTCGCTCAAATGTTTTGCGATAAAGGCGTCGATAATCTGGCGATACTGCTCGACCGTTTTCAATTCATTGGGCGAGGCGAATTCAATTTCGACGTAACGCCGATGTCCGACGCCTTCATATTTATCGGCGGCTTGGAAAAATTTTTTGGGGTCGTCGTGCGCCCATTTGGGCAGGCGATGAAATTGAAAGATACAACCGCCGTGATTCTTATAGGCGTTTTCGCGATTTATATACTCAGCATGAGAAACTGCAGATTGTTGTTTGAGTGCCTCTTCCACATTTTCCAAAATTTTTTTAGCGGTCAGCTGAGCAAAACTTTTTTGCTCGTCGGAGAAATCATAACGGACGCGCTGATATTGTTCGTATATGATTTCGTCTAAGTCTCGTGCTTCATCTTCGGTCAGTTTTATTCCTTCCGATTTCCCACTTAACGACGGAAGTTGAGATAATGAAGGCAAATGAAATCCAGTTTTTGTTGCTTCTTCTATGGTTTTCGCACAAGCCAGATGAATACGAGATTGAGATTTTGGGCGTTTGGAGATAATAATGCCACCATTGGCTAGGAAATTTCTTCTTTCGTTTTCCTTTTCTCGTTTTCGCAGTTCAAAAGTTCCTTGCATAAGTTTATCTTGAAAAGAAATGGAAAGATTATTTTCAAGAGCGACTTGAAGCACTGTCTTATGGAAATCGGGGGAACCATTGATAATAAGTGGTTGATGATTCAAAGCTTTGTCTGCTAACATGAGCGCAATGGCAATAGTGGTGTGGGAAAAATTTTCAGTGACTTCAATCCCGCGCTCAGAATTTTTAATAGAGCCAAAATCATCGGTCTTGTAAAGGAGCGCATTTAGTCCGTCGAGTGCATTTGGTGTTTTTTTCGTCGTGATGAAATTGCCGACGAATTTGTTGGTTTGTTTCCAGCGTTCGTCGTGAGTAAAAGTGCCTTCACGGTTGATATATTCTACGTGTTTGACGGCAGAAATTTTCGTTCCGTTGGTTTTCTTGTCGGACTTGATACGGAAATGATACATTGCCAAAGAAGAATTTCCCCCTTTCGTGAGCCAACCGCAGGTTCAAGGAGCGATAGCGACTGGCATATTTTTTCCGCCGTTTCTTCGCGTCATAACGCGGGATTTTTAGCATTTCACAAAGTGAAATGCATAAGTAAACATTTTCCGAGATTCTCCCTTTACTCTATCTTAGCACATCTGCAAAAATCCGCCTGCTCTATTTTCGCACTATTTGAGTGCATCGCTAAATAATTTATATTTTTTGTGTTGTCTCTGGGTACATGATATTTATTAGGCTATAAAAAAATTAGACCGCTCGTTAATCAACGAACGGCTTACAATTTTTAAAAATGTAATCACCACCAAGAAAACAAACTTTTGCCGGTGTCAAGTCGGTTTATTTCGGCGAGTTCCTCCGCTGACAACTCAAAATCCGTGATTGAAAAATTTTCTTTCATTCGTTCGATATGCGTTGACTTTGGGATTATCGGAATGTCTTGCTGATACAAAAATCGCAATGCAACCTGCGCAATGGTTTTATCATGAGAAGCGGCAATCTTTTTAAGAGTCGCGTTTGAAAAAATTCCGTTCTTGCCGCAAGCCAGAGGCGACCACGATTCGTGCACCGTGCTGAATCTTTTCATCAACCGATTCATGTTGTTTTGCTGACGGAAGACATGCGTTTCAATCTGGTTTACCGCCGGAACTATTTGTGCGGTCTGCATTAGCCGAAAAAAATTTGTTTCCAAAAAATTTGCAACGCCAATGGCACGAAGACTACCCTCGCGATATTTCGTTTCCATTGCGCGATAAATCTCGTTGAAGTTGCCGGTCGGCTCGTGAATCAAAAGCAAATCAATGTAGCCAATGTCCAAAGCCCGCAAGGAACTTTCGATTGAAGTAAGCGTATCACGATAGCCGCGTCCGCCCCAAATTTTTGTCGTCACAAAAATTTTTTCACGATTAAAACCAGAATTTTTAATAGCGCGTCCAACTTCGCGCTCATTGCCATAACATTGAGCCGTATCAATGTGACGATAGCCAACCGATAAAGCTTCTTCAACACAACGTTCGGTTATTCGCGAAGGCATTTGATAAGTTCCGAAGCCAATAAGCGGCATTTTTATTCCGTTATTCAATGTCACAAAATCCATAACAGCACCTCACGCATCAATGTCGACGAGTTTATATTTGCGACTTCCCCAACCAATGTCCTCGCCATGTTGTAAAGTTTTTTCGCCGTGCAGTTGTTCAATCTGTTTGACGAATTCTTTTCCGTCAGGAGCCGCCTTTATTAAATCAACGCAAGCTTGGTCTAATGCAACGGGGTCGAGCGAAGAAAGAATCCCAATGTCATGAATGTCAGGTTCACGCGGATTTTCTTCGCAATCGCAATCAAGCGACAGCCGATTCATCACGTTGATATAACAAATTTTTCCGTTCAGAGCGTCGGAAACAGATTTGCCCGCCTCGCTCATTGCTTCAATAAAATTGTTGCCGTGAATATTTCCTTTTCCCCGCGTCGAAGCAATTCCTATCGAAGTATTTTTAATCGCACCGCCGAAACCAGCCATTGTGTGCCCTTTGAAATGAGACACGACTAAAAAATAATCGTAGTTCGTGAAATTTTTGCCGACGAAATTTTCTTTGATGCTCTGCCCGTTTTTTACAGGCAAGGCGATGTAGCCGTCAGCGTCCATTATGTCGACGGGAGCCAGCTTTGTGAAGCCGTGTTGCTCCGCTACCTTCAAATGACTTTCGGTGTTTCCACGAAAACGACCGTAAATGGTATTACACTCGACAATAGTCACGTCGTCCAATGAGCGAATTAAATCTTGAATCAATTCGGGGCGCAGATAATTACTGCCCGGTTCGCCTGTCGAAATTTTCACGGCAACTTTGCCGACCGGCTCAACTTTCAGCGCACGATACACCTTGACTAAACCGCTTGCGCTTATGTCTTTTGTCATGTAGACTTCTTTAACGGAAGTCTCTGCCACAATGGGCTGCGAAGTTGATTTGGCAGTTTCGGCTTGATTGCAACCGCCCAATAAAAATGACGCGGAAAAAAGTCCGCTGAGTTTCAAAAAATCTCGTCTGTTCATTTAGGCGACCTCCTTAAGAACGTTGCACTAACACAATCCCCGACAAAATCATAATTATTCCAACTGACATCAACACCGTAAGCGGCTCTTGCAAAAAAATTACTCCCGAAATGACTCCGACAACAGGCACGCCCAAAATAGAAACCGACGCTTTACTTGCTTGCGTTCGCGACAAAATATACATCCACAAGAAAAACGCTAAAGCCGACGCCAAAATCCCGTTGTAGGCAATACAAGCGATTGATAACGGCGTCCAAATTGCTGTTGTGTCTACAAAACATGCGCAGTAGACTGACAAAATTATTGCGCCCGCTACCATTTGCCACGTCGTCAGCGAAATCAGATTAAATCCGACGAATTTTATCTTCATAAGGATATTGGATACCGCCCAACCCATTGCCGCCGTCAGTGCAAGTAAAATCGCGAACAAATTCCCGCTCAAGTCATCATTCATCAAGATAAAAATTCCTGCTATGCTCAGAGTCACTCCCAATATCTTTTTCGCCGTCAAAGGCTCGTTAAGAAAAAATTTCGCCAAAATCGTTACCCATATCGGCATTGTGTAATTGAGCATCGCAACTTCGCCTGCACTCATATACTCAAAACAAATTTGCATTGCCACAGAGCAGAAAGCTATCTGTAATGCTCCTGTCAATATAATCCACGACCAATATTTTCTCGGCGGCTTCGGCAACTTTACAAAAAACGCAACCGCCAACAGCACAATCGCGCCGTAAACAAATCTGTATGTCACAAATAATTCGGGCGAAAAAAAATCGTTGGCAACTTTCATCACCACGAAATTAAATCCCCAAATAAGGCACAGCAGAATCAGTTCTTTTATCATTTGTTCACGTTGTCGGGGACGGTACCCAACTTTTTAATGTCTTTGCCGGAGCGAGTGCCGTAAATTTTAATTTTGTTAAGCTCGTCAGTTAAGGCGGCGTATTCCGTCGCAGTGAGTTCAACATCAGCCGCGTCTAGATTTTCTCTAATTCGCGACTCCTTCCTCATGCCGGGTATCGGAACAATGAAATCGCCGCCGGTAAGAACCCATGCCAAAGCAATTTGCGCGGGCGTCTCTTCTTTATCAGCGGCAAAGCGATTGATGAGGTCAAGTAATGGCTGATTGGCGTCCATGTTTTTCGGGTCAAAGCGCGTTATTACTCTGCGTACATCGTTGCCCTTGAACTCGTCCTTGCTGGAATATTTGCCGCTCAAAAAGCCGTTGCCCATAGGCGAGAACGCTACAAAGCCGATATTGTTCGCCGCGCAGAACGGAATAACATCGCGTTCCCATTTACGCTCCATCATGGAGTATTCGCTTTGAATCGCGGTAATGGGCGTTACGGCATGAGCTTTTTTTATTTGGTCGAGAGTAGGCGAGGACTGCCCCCAAGCGCGGATTTTTCCTTCGGCAATCAGCTTGCCCATGATGAACGCGACTTGCTCTTCGGTGCCGTCGTCCATTTGATGTTCCGTGTACAGGTCGATATAATCGGTCTGCAAACGGCGTAGCGAACCTTCCAAACTCTTGCGAATGCCCGCTTCGCTCAATTTCTCTTCGGCGAAGTCGTGCCCTTCAAATTTCTCCGGCCAGAACTTGTCCGAAATGATAACTTTGTCGCGTGGCAATTCCTTCAACGCCTTGCCGACGAATTCTTCATTCTTAAAGTACGAATACATTTCCGCCGTATCGAAAAAATTGCAACCGAGTTCAAAAGCCTTGTGCACAAGCGCAATCCCGTCACTTTCCGAAGGTGTTTCGCCGTATGCGTGTGTGAAGCCCATGCAACCCATTCCGATTGCCGAAACCTCCAGCACTCCCAATTTGCGTTTTTTCATCGCTTGTCCCTCCGTCAGTAAACGATTTCATTTGTCTCACGCTTTGAATACAACTTCCAGAATTTCTCCGCTATCGTTTTTGGCGCGAAGTATTCATTTGAACCGATTGCGCCCGTGACTTGCACTGTGCCGATATAAATGCCTTTGGCGTTCAGCACCGGCGTTAATGCCAGAACCATTGCACGCAACGCCGCTTTGTCCATCGACAACGGCAAATAATCTTCATACGGTTGCAACGCCAAGCCACCGCCTGTTATCAAGATTGCTCCGCGTTTTTCGGCAAATTCGGCAGTGTCGACGAGCTTAATGCAGTTGTACGCGCCCGCCACGTCTGCAACATAATGCTCTACAAGCGTTTGCGCATTGCGGGAAGTCTTATCATCAAGCGTCGTGATTCCCACGTTATAGAAAAGGACATCGGGCGTACCGAATTTTTCAACGGTCTGGTTGAAAATGCGAGCGAAGTCATCAAACTGCGTCACATCAGTCGCCTGCGTGTGAACTTCAATTCCTTTGGAAGCAAAGTCTTCCGCGTAACTTTTGAGCCGCGCTTCGTTGCGAGCCATGAGAATCACGCGGAAATTTTCTTTGCCGAATTTTTCCGCCACACCGTTGCCGAGTCCCTTACCTGCTCCGATTACAAATATCGTATTCAAAAATATCTCCTCCAATCTTGCCTTTATTGTAGCGCATAAATCTTGACGGAGAAGATGCCAGCGAAGTATCATTGCGTTAATTGCAAGCTAACTCTTCGAGGTGTGTTTCAGTGTTTAATCCTTTCGTTGCTACTTTCATCAAAGTTGCTGACTGCGGCAGTTTTTCTCGTGCCGCCGAAGAACTTCCGCTTTCAAAAGTCTCCGTCATGAAACAGATTAACGCGCTGGAAGAAACCGTCGGCGCAACTCTTTTCAAGCGTACTCATCGCGGTGTTATCTTGACCGACGCCGGTAAATCCTTTTACCAAAACATCAAGGAGATTATTCGCTTATCCGAAGCAACTGTAGACGAGGCTCAAAGAATCGCTCATAATGAAAATCAAAAAATCCGTATCGGTTCCTCCATTATGCGCCCGTGTAATCGCTTTATCGAACTTTTTGAAAGCAAAATTGAAGAAAACCGCTATAGCTTTGAAGTCGTGCTGTTCAATGACAACGTTGACGGGCTGACGCCCATGCTTGACGCTCTCGACGATAAAATTGATTGCTTCATCAGTCCTTGCGGCTCCACGAAAATTTTAATGGACTACGGATTTTTGCCGCTGTCGGAATGCAAATGCGCCGTCGCCATGAGCCGCAATCACGTCCTCGCAGAAAAAGAACTGTTGCGCCTGGAAGACTTTTGCAATCAAACTGTCTTGCTCATAAAACGCGGCAATTCTTACGTCGTCGACCAAATACGCGATCACTTCATTAAATCTTATCCCGCTGTCAAAATCGTTGACTTCGACGGCTACTACGACATTTCCGCATTCAATCTCTGCAACCGACAAGGCTATCTCATGGAAACACTGGACATTTGGGAAAATTTATATCCGTCGCTGAAAACTGTCACCGTCGATTGGGCTTACAAAATGCCTTACGGGATAATTTATTCCAAAAAGCCGACCGATAAAGTTAAACGTTTCATCGACTACATTTCTTGCCACTCGGCAACTTTTTTCCACTCTGTCAGGTAAATTTCTGCCTATGATAATCGCTCGTCCGACTTTATAATTTCGGCGGGAGGGTGGACGATATGTTTACCGAGCGACAAATAAAAATATTGGAAATCCTAAAGCAACACAGGAACGGAGTAGTTGCCGATGAAATTGCGCGAATCTGTGGAGTTTCTTCGCGGACTGTCCGTACCGACTTAAAATACATGATTCTGGAAATGGATAAGTCAGTAGCTACAATCTCTGTTTCAAAGAGAAACGGCTATCGGCTTGAAGTGCATGACGCCGAGAAAGCGCACAAACTTTACGAGATGAATAGCGATATCCAAATTGAAGGTAGGGAGCGAACTAACTATATAACTTGTGCCTTACTGGAGGCGACTTTTTTAGGCGAGCCGCTTAAGCAACAGAAATTGTCTGATGAACTTTTCGTTAGCCTTTCAACTTTCAAGACCGGTTTGCGCGATGCCAAGAGTCAGCTGGAAAAATACGACCTGTCTGTAGTCAACTTCAAAAATTACGGAATGACGCTGGAAGGAGCTGAACGCGACATTCGGCACTGCATTTCCGATTTTATTTTTCAAAGTCCGAAGCAACGCGAACATATTATGAGCGTGTTGCCGATAAAAATTGACGCCGGAAAGTTGCGCAGTATAGTTATTCGCGTGATGAGTTCCTACGATATAATGCTCACGGACGATTCGCTGGAAAGATTTATTGGTTACATCGTGATAACGCTCGTCCGCGCAGGTCAAGAACACAATATCAGCTACAAATTTCGCGAGAGTAAATCAATCGAAGAACATCGCAAATTTGCAATGGCTAACGCAATCCTTGAGGAAATTTACTCGGTCTTTGGCGTTGATGTGCTCTCGAATGAGACGTACTATCTTGCTCAACACCTCATAGCCGCAAATAAATACACTCCGACTAACAGCCAAATTGGTCAGCAGATTCAAAACTTGGTTGATGAAATGATTTCTCGTGTTGCGCAAATAGTCGGGATTGACTTCAGCGGCGAAGAAACATTGCGGCAGGGTTTGAAAACTCACCTCGAAGCGTTAATCCCGCGTCTTCGTTTCAAAAATCGGATTCACAATGAAGTTTTGGCTGTGGTAAAGAATGAGTATCCGCTGGCGTTTCAAATTGGAGTGATTGCCGCCAAAGTTATCGAAAAGTCTGAGTGTGTTGCAGTCAATGAGGACGAAATCAGTTATCTCGCCGTTCATTTTGGCGCGGCACTTACTCGAATGAATATAAATGCCGACCGCTCAAAGCAGACGGCTTTTATTGTTTGTGGCGCGGGAATCGGCACGGCAATTCTTCTTAAATCTCGCGTTGAGGAACATTTCAAAGAGTTGTTGACCGTCCGAAAAGTCATGCCGGGATACAGGCTAAAAGAATCCGACCTTAGCAATGTTGATGTCGTTATCAGCACGCTTGCAATAGACAAATTGCCGCAACTTCCTGAAGCAGACATAAAAAAAGTCGTCGTCGTCAGAAATTTACTCGACGAGGACGAAGTGAAATTGATTCAGCAGAAACTTTTCAGTACGACGAGAATTTTCGCGCAGAACGTCGACAGATTTTTTCGACGCGAATGTTTCATAACGGGTAAGCCATTCAGGACGAAAGAAAAGATTCTTGACTTTATGACGACTGAACTTGAGCAACTGGGTTTAATGGATAAAGACGCGAGTGATTCGGTTAAGGAACGCGAAAAAGCTTCTCCGACAGAGATAGGAAATCTTGTGGCAATTCCGCACCCAATGGTGAATAACGCTGCCATTTCGTCAATCTCGGTTTTGGTTTTGAAAAATCCGATACCGTTCCGGAACTCAAAGCTGATGAAGTTTTAATCAAAGTTCGTGCTTGCGGTATTTGCGGCTCGGACATTCCCCGCGTACTTCATGGCGGAACGCACTTCTATCCTATCACCGTCGGTCATGAATTCTCCGGTGAAGTTGCCAAGCTCGGCTCCGACGTTAAAGACATTCAAATCGGCGCACGTGTGACGGTTGCTCCGTTGGTTCCCTGCCGCCACTGTGAAGAGTGCGAGCAAGGTCTTCCGGCTATGTGCACACATTACAGCTTTATCGGCTCTCGTCAGCAAGGCGCAATGGCTCAATTCGTCGCCGTACCCGCGAGAAATCTTATCCCTATCGCCGACAACGTGACTTTTGAGCAAGCGGCAACCATTGAACCGACAACCGTAGCAATTCACGGTGTTGAACGCGCTGGAGCCATTGATGTTGGTAAATCTGCCGTCGTTTACGGTTGCGGTACTATCGGCATGTTGACTTTGGAAGTTTTGAAAGCAAAGGGCTTGGAAAAAGTTTATGCGATAGACATCGACGACAACAAACTCGCAATGGCTAAGAAAATCGGCGCGTATCAAGTCATCAATTCTAAAAATGTTGACGTTGTAGAATATTTCAAGGAACACGGGCTTGTTGATTATGCTTTCGAGACGGCGGGCGTTCCCTTCCTGCAGGCGCAAATTCTTGACCTCGTGAAAAAGAAAGGCACCGTCGTTTACGTCGGCACGGCTCACGGCGAAGTTAAATTCCCCGCGAAGACGTTTGAAAAAATTCTGCGCGGCGAACTCAACGTCACAGGCTCTTGGCAAAGTTTCAAGGCTCCTTTTCCCGGAAGTGACTGGACTGGCGCAGCTGAACTTATCGGCTCCGGCAAAATCAAAGTCGACGAACTCTTCACGCACAAATTCAATCTCAGCGACGGGATGAAAGCGTTTGAGACGTTGACAGACAGAACGAGCGGCGCAATCAAAGTCATGTACGTTATTGAAGACGAAAAAGACGACGGCTTCTTCAACGCCCAAATCATCAATCCCGAAATGGACGCACAAGACGACAAAGACGCGATAAAAAAAATCGGCGAAATTCTTAAGAACGCGGGCTATGTCAAT
>JAFQZB010000408.1 GCA_017406175.1 Selenomonadaceae bacterium
ACAGTTTGTTCACTTTTATTCTTCATTCGCTCGATTGCATGACTGTAGATTAAAGTCGTGTTGATGTTTGAATGACGAAGAACTTGCTGAACTTGAGTAAGCGGAACTCCATTCAAAAGAGCTTGCGTAGCCGCTGTATGTCTCAAGCTATGCGCTGTGTGGCGATTGTCGTCTATAGAAATTTCTCGGAGCTTTTTCTTGACGAGCTTGCTGATTGATTGAGTATCAAGTCGTTGGTTAAAATTCCTACGTGAAATTGAAGTAAAAAGCGGTTCCGAGTTTGAAAGATTTTTTCTGGTCTGAAGATATTCTTGAATAAAAAAATAAACTTGAGAGGCTACAAGAACTTTTGCTGATTTTTCGTCGTGTCCCTTACCTTGAATTGAAAGATAAACAGAATCAGCAAAAGAATGAAGGTCGCCGACATCTGCGCGAACGACCTCGATAGTTCTCAGTCCAGCTGTCATCATCAGTGAAATAATTGCTCGGTCTCTTAATCCTTTGCTAGTTGAAATATCTATTGATTGAAGTAATGCCTGACATTGATTTATTGTCAAGGCATCTTTTTTATGCTCGTGGTCGACTTTTGCACTCTTCATGTTGTCGGTAATGTTCGGATAGATGTTGTGCTGAGATAGAAATTTAAAGAATAATTTTGCGGCAATAATATAAAGCTGAACCGTTGTTGCTTTTTTGGTTGCTAACATTTCAGCTTTCCATCGTTCAATATCAGCACGAGTAGGATTTGTAATAGAATTTGAGTAAAAATATTTGAACATTTGGTTCAGTGCTTTCACGTAGGTTTTCTGTGATGAAGGGCGAACGTCTATAAACTTTATCCATAGTTCTACGAGCGATTCCGAGAAGCCAGGGACAACAATTTCTGATTGATTAAGATTCATAATTTCTTGCATGTCAGTCACCTTTGTCCGAATAGCCTATAATATCTCTTGAGACTTCCTTAATAACAAATTCTGGAATTTTACTAACATTGATATAGTAGACAACATTTTTTCTGGGATTGAAAAGAGCCAGCCATTTTACTTTTTGAAATTCGGAACTATGTATTGAGTGTAGTCCCATAAGATAGTACATCAAAATTTGTAGCGTGTGATTATTCGTCACGTTCCCGCGCAGGACTTTGAAATCAATCAACGAGTTATCTGTCAGATAATCACAATCACCATTTACAACGATGTTAGTGTAGCCACCCTCAAAGGTCATGCCTACTTTGATTTCAGAAAATCTTTTGAGAAAGCTACCGCCACGATTTACCATAATTTCTATATTCTCAATCGTTGCCGCATCTGGCGAAAGTTTAGGAAGGTCAATGATTCCTGCTCTATAAACATCATCATAAGTCGTAAGCTGAACAGCTGCAGATATATCTCCTGTCTTTACCGATTCAAGTAACTCTAAGCAATGCATGAATTCTTTACGCATTCCATAGTTGTGGAATAAAATCTTCGCTCCGAGAATTGAAATATCGAAAGCTTCCTGCACATCACCAGTTACTTGGAAGCGAGTAAGATAATCGACAGCCAGTCCGACATAATTTGCCGGAATATTTTCTTTCGTATTGAGCGAAAAATTATCCCTGTACTGCTTAACGAATAACGCAGACACAGGGATATAGCCTCCGGCAGGTTGCTGAATCGCTCTTATTCTTTGTGTTACTGTGTAGGGCATGATTATTTTACCAATTCTTTCAATTTGGACGCATAATAAGGTTGCTCATCTTTAGGAACATCCAAAAAGTCCATAGCTTTCTCAGCGGAAAAGTCAAGTTTTTTCATTACAGATTTTAAGTTTTCTACCAATTCCTGTTTTTTCCCTTGCTCAAACCAAGCAACTTTTGCTTCATCAAAATCCCACTGTAAATCCAACATAGAAAACACCTCATCTCTTTTAACTGTCAGGTAATCAGACATAACATCATTTTCGATACACCAATTGATTGCCTGAATTATTGCCTCTCGTCGAGACAATTTTGCTTTAAGTCCTTGTTTCACTTTGCCAACCAAAGTACTGTAATTATTGAGATAACGACAATTCCGCAATAACGGTTGATTCAAATCATAATTGATATTGTATGAAGTGACAATAAGCTCCATTAAACCTTTACTGGTATAAAAAGAATCAGATAGTCTAATTTCCTTTGTCAACGGCTCGACATAATCTCCATCATAAAATACGAAACATTGCGGCTCTGGAAAAATTAACAGCTCTCCTTGATAGAGCGTATCTTTATTCGTAACCAGATTATTTAAGAGCTGACTTGCATATAAAAGGCAACGGAACGCCATATTCGGATTGACTGTACTTTGATGCTCAATAAGAATCAGCCACTTATCATCTATCCGACAAGATATGTCATTTTTCTGCCCGCTAAAGAAATTCCCTTGCAGTGTATTTATTTCTAAAAGTTTTGGGTCGGTGTAATCTGTACCCAAAAGAGCATTGCACAGAGAAAGCAAACGAACTTTGTCATTAAAATAATCCATAAAAACTGAATCTCGATACTGTGAATTTGCTCCTGAAAATTTGTCCACCATCGAATCACCTCGCTCGAATTATAAAGAAAACCGAGTGAAATATCAAGGAAAATTACAGAAAACTACCCTTACCTGTATTTTATTTTCGGCTCTTTTCCACTCTTGTGGAATGATTTTTGAGGTCGAATGAGCAGTTGCGTACTTGAACGTAATGTACATCTTGCACGTCTTTTCTATTAATTATATTGGAATCTTTATCATCATTTTTATTAATTATTTTTTAGTTACCACTAAAAATTACGTACACTACATTCATATATACCCATAAATCCGCATTGCAATTAGCTTTCCCTCTTGAACGTAGCCTTCATTTACGTTCAGCTATGTTCAATGACGTTCATATCAAAACTAAATCCTGCTCTCGAAAACAAGGTACTGACATTTCATTAAAATATTTTACTCCATATATTATCGTATGCTTTTCTTCTGTTCCATCGAATTCAATATTAACTATCTCTCCAACCTTGCCACGCCATATCTCCGGTCTG
>JAFQZB010000409.1 GCA_017406175.1 Selenomonadaceae bacterium
ATGAGTTTAAGAAAAATATTTACGAAGGTAAAAGAAAATACGTTGGAAAATTTATGTACAGAGGAAGTAGAGAGAAAAATAGAAAGAGAAGTTGTAAAATTAGGGAACACCTCAAAAAATTTTTTTATGATATAATGTGCGGGAAAAATTTTTTCGGAGTGATGAAATGATAGCGTGTTTGTCTGACTTATCCGTAGCGATTTTGCTTTCCGATTTCTGCTTGATGTATTTTGTCTTCTGTGACAGCTTAACTCTTGTCGAAAAGAAAAATTTGGCGGTCGGATGCCTCGCTTGGGGAGTTTTAAGTTTCATCGGGCTTTATTTTGTCTTCGCGCACTTCGGAATCAGATCTCAACTGTATAAATTTATTCTGATGATTGGTTGGCTACCTTGGTTGGTGATTTTTATCGTGACTGTCTCAAGAAAATTGGCTTTACATGTCTTCGTTTGTGGAATAACGAGGATTTGGAGCTTATTTATCCACAGTCTCACTGCAATAATCATCACTGTAATCTTTGAAGGAGAAAACGAGATAATTTTTTCCCACGCAATGCTTTATTTGCTAATTTTCATCATGTGTTTGCCGCTTTCAAAGCGTTATCTCACAAAATTACTTCCGCCTGATAGCTTTTTCGTCGATTATGGGCAAATGATTGCCTTTTTTCCTATTATGATTGGCTTAAGCGTGATTTTGCTCTGGTCGCAGGAGCCTTTGATACACTCTTGGCAGGAAAGACTCTCCAGATTATATTTGCCGTTCGTTTTTTTCTTTTTTTACCGTCATATATTGCTTACAACCGAACATTTGCAGGAACAAAAGCGCACAGAACAAAATTTTAAACGAATGCAGGAGCAATTAACGGTTTTGAAAGAGTATAACCGCCTAATGCAGGAAGGTCGCGAGAAAGTAGCAATAATGCGCCACGATTTAAGGCACTCTTACCGCTTAATCTCTGTCATGCTTCAGAAAAATGAACTTGACGCGGCTAAAGACTACGTAGACAAGCAGGAAACTTTGCTGGGCAGGACTAAGGTTAAAAATTTTTGCCAAACACCGCTTTTGAACGCCGCTTTATCGTTTTACGTGAGCCGCGCCGAGAATTTGGGCATAAAAGTCCATACGAAGATAAATTTGCCCGAAAAACTTTCGACAGATGAAAGCGATTTGGCTTTGCTCATCTCCAATCTCTTGGAAAATGCTATCAACGCTTGTTCAAAGCAAAAATTCGGCGAAAAAATTATTTCTGTGCGGCTTCAAAGTATCGAAAGGCAATGCATCCTTGAAATTATCAACTCTTGCGATTCGTTAGTTCGTTTCGACGAAAAAAATTATCCGCAAGCTTCCACAGAAGGTCACGGGTTCGGTATAGCGTCGGTTAAACTCTTCAGCGAGAAATACGACGCTTACACTGATTTTAAATTGGAGGGAAGGTTATTTAAGGTCGTCATGTATTGGAGGATTTAAAAATCCCGTATTTGGGATTTCGTTATTTGCACCTTCAAACGGGCAAAATTTTTATGTTTGAGCCTTCAAAACGGTTTTGGAGGCTTTTTTCTTTGCTCAAAGGCAATTATTCAGCAGATGATTCATATATTTGCTTTTGGAGTCCCTACTTTTGCGCTGACTAATCGGAATCAGGGTTTTATCATTCAAAATGAAGTCTTCGCCGTCCATGTATTTGATAAAATCCATGTTGACAATAATTCTGTGGTAACATTCGATGAAACGAGCGTCGTTTTGCAGTTCAGACCAAATTTTTTCGTATGAGACGCTCGGATAAAGTTTTTTATCGGCTAAGTGAATGCAAATGCGGTGTTGCCAGTCAATATCGATGAATTTTATGCTTTTGTACGGGATTGAAACTTCCAAGCCGCTACTTTTTAGCGTTACGGTAAGATTTTTTTGGTTCGCAAGCAATTTTTGTAAGACAAAGGAAAAGGTTTCGTTGAATTGCTCTGCATTGTCTGCAAACGGCTTAATGAAGTATCCGACGGCAAAAACTTTGTATCCTTCGAGTATAAAATCTTCGCTTGAAGTCAAAAAAATGATAGCGGCGTCTTTATCGCGCTTGCGAATGACTTGAGCGACTTGAATACCGTTAAGCGGCTTCATAAAAATATCGAGAATGAATAAATCGAATTTTTTCGGCTCGAAAGAGTTCAAAAGGTCTTGAGGGTTCAAAAAAGTATCAAGTTCGATTGAGTCAGCGACTTCAGCGAAATTTTGAGCCAAATAATTCTTGAGGAATGCTTCGGCTTGGTTCAAGTCTGCAAATTGGTCGTCTACGATTGCAATTTTCATGTTGAACGCTCCTTAATTGTGATTTCGTCCATTAAAGCATAGAAAACAGTAAAGTGTAAGGTCAGTGGCAAAAAGTGCAGAGATTTTGCAAAAAGTGCACAATCAAAACGAGACGCGGCAAGTTGTAATTTGCAAAACAGCGATGGAAGTGAAGTCAAATAGATTTAAAGGAATGGAAGATACTAAAGCAGGGCAAAAGGTCGGACTTCATGATAATAATAGCAATCACGGCTATATTTTTGCTGGTGATAGCGATGAATATGTGCTTGATATTTAAAATAACGTCGAATTAATCCGAAGAGATAGGACAATCGCAGTTGGAAACGATTCGTTCTGATTTTCAAGGGAGTTTGCAGACGGCGGAGAGCACGACGATAAAATTAGCGGTCGAAACGTAACAATTATTGAAATAAAATGAGTTCATGGGGATTTTCGCGATAGATTTTAAACTTGTTCAACACACCCTAATTTGTAAAAAGAAGATGAGAGGGTGGCAGATGATAGGAAGTATAGACGTAAAAAGAATTCTTCGGCAGTGAAAAATTTAAGTGAAATATAAAAGTTGCGTCGGGAATTAAAGCGAGTGAGGGAAGAAAATTCGCAAGTTGCTTTTTAAGAAAATCATACAACATCAAATCGTGTTCAGCGTCCGTTCGTGTGAAACTTTCATCGATTGTTCGTAGATAGCTAAGAATCAATAAGTCAGCTTGTTTGGAGTAATCGACTTCCCTGCCGAGTCGAATTGCGTCAAGGGCAATCAAAGGTTTGTCAGCTAAAAATTCCGCTATCCTGCGGAAGTGTAATGCGCATTCAAAACAGAGCCTCAGCGGCGTTATACTCTTTATCAGTGAGCATACTTATGACAGACAATCTTAATGAGGATGGCATTTTAATTTGGGATGAGCCTGAAGCGAATTTAAATCCAAAGTTTTTATCGAAAATCGTATTTCCGTCGTATTCGTCTTGGCGCGTTCGCGTTCTTGAAGATGCTAGCGGTACCCTTTTCCCGTCCTTTTAGTTTTACCTCACTGGTAACGGATTCTGAGAGGCTGACAAAGAGAAATTTTCTTTTCAAAGGAAATGCTCTTCAAAAAGCAATGTGTGTTATAATTTCAACAAAAATTATTTTGAGAGGGAGGAAATATGAAGAGTGTTGACCCAGGTATTTTGAGTGAGTCTGAATGTTTTTCGTTTCAGCCGTCGGAAATTGCCGCCAAGACGATGAAATATTTGACATGGTGCGGACATTACTTTTGCACGAATGGTTATTTCATGGAGCGGGAGACCTATCCATATGTGTTAGTGATTTTCGTGCGGGAAGGCAATATGGACGTTCGTTACAACGGAAAAAATTATCTTATCGGCAAGGGTGATGTGCTCTTGATTGATTGTGTTAATCCGCATTATTATCGAGCGCATGACGGGTTGGAATTTCTTTACGTGCATTTTGACGGCACAAGTTCGCATGAGGTTACCGAGTTAATAATTCAGAATAATAACAGTCCGGTCTTTCGTCGGTCGCATAATCTCAAAGTCGGGCAGGAAATTTTTGACTGCGTGCAGTTTTTCCTCAGAGGCGGCATAACGAATATTTTTCAAGAGGCATTTCACATTGAACGGATTTTGTATTTGTTGTCGTGCGATGCGGAGGAAAAGATTACGGAGAGTTCGCCGCTGGAAAGAGTTATCACGTACATTCACGAGAACTTTACGCGAACGATTACAATTGAGGAGCTTGCAAAAATAGCGAATGTAAGTTCAAGCCATTTGGCGCACACTTTCAAGAAGCAAACGGGCTATGCACCAGTAGAGTATGTATTGAAAATGAGAATGAGAATGGAGCGAGCAATGATGTTGCTGACTCATTCAATCAAAACGGTTGCTGAAATTTCCTATGAAGTCGGCTACGAATCGATACCGGCGTTTATAAAAATCTTCAAGCGCAAGACGGGTTACCCGCCGAGCACATATAGGAAACTGCAGAAAAACGGATAAACAAAAAAACGGATAAACAAAAAAACGGATAAACAAAAAAACGGATAAACAAAAAAACGGATAAACAAAAAAACGGCTTTGCAATTAAGCGAGGTCGTTTTTTTTACTGAAATTTAGCAAAGCAGAATTGGCAAACATTGAAGCAAATCAGGAAATTGTTCAGAGCCGCTTAGTCGATTATGATTCAGCTACAAGAGTTGTTCACGGTCTTAGGAAAGAAAGGAGTTTTTCAGAATGTTAATCGGAGAAAAGAAAATCGCACGGCCCCTTCGCTGGGGCATGATTGGTGGCGGCAGGACTGCCAATGTCGGTCCTAAACATCGTCGCGGCGCATTGTATGACAACACGGCGTTTAAGCTAGTTTGCGGTGCCTTTGACGTTGACCCCGTCCGCAACGTTGAGTTCGGCACGAATTTGGGCGTTGACAAAGACCGCCTCTACCCCGATTACAAGACGATGATTGCCGAAGAAGCAAAGCGCGAAGACGGCGTCGAAGTCGTTGACATTGCCACGCCGAATTTCCTCCATTATGAAATGGTGAAAGCGGCTTTGGAAGCGGGCTTGCATGTCATCTGCGAGAAACCCCTTTTCTTTGAAGTGGCGCAGGGCGAAGAAATTCAGAAGCTCGCTAAAGAAAAGAATCGTTTCGTGGGCGTATGCTACGGCTTTTCTGGTCATCCGCTTCTTATGCAAATGCGCAAGATGGTTGAGAACGGCGATTTGGGCGAAATCAATATGGTCGAGCTTAGTTACACTCACGGCTTCGGTTGCGATGCGCTTGCCGACGTTAAGGCAGAAGGGCAGAAATGGCGCGTTGACCCGAAGAAGTCTGGACCGTCGTTTGTGCTCGGCGACCTTTCCACGCATACTTTCTACATGTTGGAGTTGGTTTGCCCGCAGTTGAAATTGAAACAACTGCTTTGCGACCGTCAATCGTTCGTGAAATCTCGCGCACCGTTGGAAGATAATGCCTATGTTCTCATGCGCTACGAAAATGGCGCGGTTGGTCGTATGTGGGCGTCAGCAGTCAATGCCGGTTGCATGGACGGACACCGCGTGAGAATCGTCGGTTCCAAAGCGTCAATCGAATGGAGCGATAATCAGCCCAATGAACTTTTGTATCAGGTACAGGGCGAGCCGATTAGGAAAATGATTCGCGCAATGCCTTACCTTTACGACGAGGCGAACGCTTTCGAGAGACTGGGCGCACTTCATGCTGAGGGCTTGATTGAGTCTTGGGCGAACATTTACATTCAATTCGCAGTAGCAATCGATGCCATAAATCGCGGCGACGAAGAGACGCTTGATAAACTCGTTCTGCCCAATTTGGCGCACGGTGTCGACGGAATCCGTTGGGTCACCAAATGCGTTGAGTCTGCGGACAAAGGCGGCGTCTGGGTAGACTTTAAATAAGATAATTTTGTTGGATTGGGAAAGGAGCAGGGAAGATTTTTCGACCTTGCTCCTTGTCTTAAATGTGAGGGGAGGTTAAACTCATGGCGGAATCCAGTGAATATCGCTCGACACTTACGCGAATTATGATTATCGCGACACTCGGCGGACTTTTATTCGGCTACGATACGGGCGTCGTCAACGGCGCACTTCCGTTTATGGCGGCAGAAGACCAACTGAACTTGACGCCGCAACTTGAAGGTTTTGTAGTCAGTGCGCTTTTAGTTGGAGCGGCAATCGGGTCGGTGACAGGCGGGCGCATTGCAGACGCAATGGGTCGGCGCAAGATGATTTTGATTTTGGCAGTAATCTTTTTCGGCGCGGCAATGGGTTGCACGCTGGCACCAGCGGTTGAAGTTATGATTCCGTGCCGATTTTTATTGGGCCTAGCGGTCGGCGGCGCGTCGGTTACAGTTCCGGTTTACCTTGCGGAAGTTTCACCGGCAGACAGACGCGGACGCATGGTCACACAAAACGAACTTATGATAGTCACGGGACAATTTCTCGCTTACCTTTGCAATGCAGTCTTGAGCGTGACGCTTGACCACGTTGGAAACGGCGTTTGGCGATATATGTTATCGGTTGCGGCACTTCCTGCAGTGTTGTTGTTCTTCGGAATGATGAAAATGCCGGAAAGTCCGCGCTGGATGGCTCTTAAAGGTCACTTTGACGACGCGCTTAACACTTTGAAAAAACTTCGCGGCAACGACAACGCAGCTAACAAAGAGCTAAACGAAATTAAAGAATCAATCGCGAGCGAGGCGGCAATAAAGCAATTCGGTTGGAGCGATTTAATGCGTC
>JAFQZB010000410.1 GCA_017406175.1 Selenomonadaceae bacterium
CGTCTACCTCGTGGTAAATGTAGACGTAACTGTCGCCGAGCCGCTTTTCATTTTCGACTTGTTGCTCCTGCCAATGGCGCAACTCTCCGAGCAAAAAATTATTAACTAAAATGTAGCGTTTGCTTGATTGAGTTTTGAGCGTTGTGAAGAAGAAGCCCCGTCTAACGGATTTGCCGACGCAAAGTTATTTTTTTGCCGCGAAGTCTACATCAGACCAACATAAGCTAAGAACTTCGCCAAGTCTCATTCCCGTATAATAAAGAAAGCGGGATATAAAGCGGCGTTCCGAACGGATATTTTTCTAGTAGCGACTTAAATCGTTCCGGCTTAATTATCTTTCGCTTGATTATGTGGTGCGGCGCATTCTTCGGTACTTTGATATATGCGGCGGGATTGGAATTAATCAGCTGTGCGGGATAAACCGCGTAGTCGAGAGCTTGCCGCACTAAGGCATGGCAATCGTCAATGTATCTTGTAAATCGCGCAACCATTTATCGAGTAGAGCACCCGTCAAACTTTGCTGTCGCCGATTGCGGGAAAATACGATAAGTTTGTAATGTTTTCGGCTTGACGGAGGGCGCGACGACTTCATTCAACCATGTCGTCATAAAATCTTTCAACGTGAAGGCTTCGCTCGTTATGCCGATATTTTGTAGGCTTCGACGCCCGCTTTATACGCCGCCGCCTTAGTCGGGAAGCCGCCCTTCTCTACTACCTTGCGCTTGCCGTCGACCTTGCCCGCCTCGAATATGTAGCTGAACGTTTTGCCGCGCTTGCGTACTCTTACCTGCGCCATATTAAACTCCTCCGAAAAAAATTCCCTCCGCCTTGGAGGGCTTTTTTATTTTATTTTTCACGCGACCGCCTCCAAATCACACTGCCGCCGCATTAGGAGCATACTTAAATTTGAGAAACTCTAAATAACTCCAAAAATCACGGCGACCAGCATTATCTAGATTACGAAACTCGTCAACCAATTTCATTTCTTCACTGTTTAAGGACTTATTCGTGCTAATTGTTATCGGTTGGTCACCGTCAAGGATTTTCAACAACGAATCAAGGTCTTGTCCGGTGGCTCTGGCGATTTTTTCAAAAGTTTGTATTGTCGGAGAGACGGGCTTGCCTGTGGACGGATTTATCCCTTTTTCAAGCATAGCGATGTAAGCTTTACTGAAACCACAAGCGTCTGCCATATTCTGCATAGTCAAATTATTTCTTGCTCTGTACATTGCGAGCCATTCGCCGAGTTTCATTAGTCACACCTTCTTTCCTTGTCAAATGTATTTTACATTGAAAGAAAAACAATGTCAAACAAACTTGACAAAGTTTGCACTGTAAAGTATACTGTCCGCGGACGGAGGTGAAAGAATGCCTTTCAAAGTCAAAGAGTTCCGTGAAAAACGTAAAATGACCCAACTCGAACTTTGCAAACAAGCTAACGTTTCACGCCAAACCTTAATTGATTTAGAGAGTGGCAAAGACGTTAATACCACAGTTGCCACGCTTCAACGATTGGCGGAAGTCTTGAAATGCAAAGTCGGTGATTTAGTATGCCCTTGAAATTTAGTATATTTGACAAGGTACGATGATGTAGGAGGATTTAAATGGAAAATCTTTATCCGACAATCGGGAACGTGACGCGCATTGAATACGGCGGACAGCCCGTCATCACAACTGCGCAACTTGCCGAATTCTACGAAACAACCGCTATCAGAATTCAGCAAAACTTCAACGGCAACGAAGACAGATTCATCAGTGGCAAGCATTACTTCAAACTCGAAGGTAACGCACTCAAGGAATTCAAGGACTGCCTAGCTGAAAACGAATTAGTTGGCAACCGCGCCGCAACCCTTTACTTGTGGACGAAACGCGGAGCCGCCCGTCATGCCAAAATGCTTTCTACTGACCGCGCATGGGAAGTCTTTGAACAGCTCGAAGATACCTACTTCAACCGCGACGCTGGACGCGACACGGCTGAAACGTTTGTGAGCGACTTTGAACGCGGCAGGGAACTCGCCAAACTTGCGCCCCACGCCAAAGACCCTTTCGTCAAGCAGTGTATCGTCGTCAAGGCGGCTAATCTGATTCTCGGATATGACTTCCTACCGACGCCAGAAAATAAGCCGCAAATGCAGTTGACGCTTTTCAGCGCGTGAGGGTTGAATACTCGGAGGTGGGAAGATTGAACTTTGCCCTTTTCAGTGAAAAAGTAGAAGCCTTACGAACCCGCATTTTGAAGGAATGCAAGGAGCAAGGCTTTAGCATTAATGATTTTGAGGAACTCGTTATAAGGTTGAACATGGATTTGGAAAAACGCCAACATAAAGCTCATCAAGAAGTGCTTTTTTGACCAGTGAGCTTTTCGACAATTTTATCCAACTTTTTGTCAAGTTCGGGGTCGTCATAACGATTGTAAGCAAGCTCGAAATTAATCAACATCATATCGGGCGGGTTGCCGAGATTGTTGCGCAAAGTCATAACGGCGGCGGCGTGCAGAGCCAAGTCGTAACGCAACTTTTCTTTATCAACCATAACGGTAGCCTCCTTTCGAGGGAATTATAACATAAAGAGGGATAACGATTGAACACGCTAGACTTAGACGCGCTGACGAAATTCACGGAGCAAGCGCGCCAACTCCAAGCCATAGTCGCCGAACTGAAACCGTTCCTTGAATTGATTAGGGAACTCGACGGCAAGGCGATTCTGCCAATGCCGACGGATAGATTGATTCGGGCGGGCGAGGCGGCTGACATTCTCGGCGTCAATAAAACGGCAATCGGGCACTTTGTCAAAGACGGTCTGCTCAAGCCCTATTACGTCAATTCCGAACAGCGGCGTTTCAAGCTTAGCGAGGTCAACGCCCTAATCAAGGATACACCGACGATTGAAAGCAAGGGAGCTAAATGATTAAGAAGTGCAAACTTTGCGGCAAGAAATTCGAGACCAAGACTGTAAGCAAATTTTGTTCGCCGGAATGCAGATACAAGCACCGGTACGAATACAATAAAAAATACGACCGCGAATATAAAAAGCGCAAATATCATTCTGACCCCGAATATCGCGAAAAAGTTTTGGCGCACAACGCCGAGTGGATTGCCAACAATAAAGCTCATTACGCCGCCTATAAGCACGAGTGGTATTTGGAGCAGAGGGAAGAACAATACGCCCGCGAGGCTATCCGTTATAAATTGCATTGGATAGACGAGGGCAGGAACGTTAAGCCTTTTTGCTCAGTGTGCGGCAAAACCTTCAAGCCGTCTTCACCGACCGAACGCTTTTGCTCTAATAAGTGCCGTATGCGCTCCCCGCTGTGGCGAATTTTCCTTGATAGTTTCAGGAACAACGGGCGAGCCGATGTTACCTACCTTGATTAACCATAGCGACGGACGGCGGTTAAAAAAATAAAGTGAGGTGTAAGACCGACTGCCTCACGTAACTTTTCCCCAATCAAGCAATCAAAAACCATTGCCGCCGGTTTCATCATGAAAGAATATCTGCCGTTTATCGGCGTGGGATTCGCCGCAGGATTCGCTCTCGGCGTCCTAATCAATATCTGGTGCTTATCTACTACTTTAGCTGTTGGCTTTTAGCTTCTAGCTGGTAGCTAACAGCTATCAGCTCCATTCTTTAACCCTCCTGTAAATAGACAGTTGGCATTGAGCCTTGCCGCGAACCGTCTTTCATTCTTAGATTATCCTCTTTCTTTTTGCCGACTATCGGGTAACTTGCAGACGTGTAAGTTGGCAGTTCGATTCTGCCGGTCGGCACCAATATGGGCGCATAGTTTAATCGGTAAAACGGCGGTCTCCAAAACCGTTGTCACAGGTTCAAAGCCTGTTGCGCTCGCCACTCAAAACTCTTTCGAGGAGCTGATTTTTTGAACAAAGTATTTCTAAGCGGCAACTTGACGCGCGACGTTGAAGTCCGTTACACGCAGACCGGCAAAGCTTACGCTCGCACGGGAATTGCCGTTAAACGTCCGTTCAGCAAAGACGCCGTTGACTTCTTCAATTTGACTGCGTGGGATAAGACCGCCGAATTCATGGGCAAATGGTTCTCTAAAGGCTCGCGAGTTCTGCTTGACGGGCGGATTCAAACGTCCAGTTACGAGGACAAGAAGTTGACGTTATCGTCGAAAATGTAGAGGAAAGCCGATTCAAAGAAAAAAGACGCCTTTGACGGCGAAAACGTTCCTAACGAAGATATTCCGTTTTGAGGATTGAATCATGATTATTGGTATCAGACAGTGGAAGGTAGAATACTTTGGCAACCGCGAAACCTCATTTACAGTCAACAGCATTCATTTCCACGCCGAATTCAACTATTACGCGCCAGATATATGCGTTTATCGCGGCGGACGATTGGTGACCGTGATTCCTAACAAAGCGACTGACACAGACACTGCCGACAAACTCATAAACGACGCTTTCCGTAATAATCCCGCGCTTAAATATTTAGTAAGTCGAACGAGGTGAAAACATGCACAATACTTTAGACGACGCACAAAAAGCAACCGAACTTCAGCTGTCAATGCTCGTGGCAAAACCGCAACCGCTTAGTCCTTTGGTGCAAGAGACTTTTGAAAAAACTTTCAAAAATCTCGCCGCGCGTATTGACAAAGCGAGCGATTCCAAGGCTTGCGAGCTGGTCGACAAGCTTATTCAGATTGCTCATGTGATTGACCCTGCATTGAGACAAAACCTATCTTTCTTCGGGGAGAATTCAAGTCACCCTTACGCGCTACAGCTACCAGCAAGAGATTTACTTGCGTTGTATGCAGTAGCATGAATCACCTGCCAGAGTATCTCCGTGGAACAGGAGCAAGTCAGGGATAATGTATCCTATTCGCTTGATATTCAAAAGCTCGACCTTGCCCCCGACATTGACCTGCAAAGCCGCTTGCCTGTCTTTCGGCAACTTCATGACAAGAGAAGAATTTTCCGGCTTCATAAACGGCTTTGCACTTGCCGCTTCTATCGCAGTATTACTGAAGTGTTTCGTTCCAAAAAGCTTTGATAAGTAAACGGAGGAATCTCATGGACAAAACCAAATGGAGCGAACGTGACCTTGAAGAATTTGAGGAACTTTGCCGCCCCTTAGTCGAGTATCTCCAAAAGAAATATCACCCGCACGCATGGATTATCATCGAGTGGGACAGGGCTACTCTTACGGAAGATGTGCGCGGCGTACCTTTTCAAGTTCCTGACTAGTCAAAGCTTCTTCGTAGTAAATTGATTTGACGAATCAGTTGAAAAATCGCCCTTTCGAGGGTGCCGCTAAGAAAATGGAGGTTGAAATGAACGAGTTAGTTTTTCTGAAAAGCAATCAGGCGTTGACCACTTCGCTGAAAATGGCGGATTACTTTGGAAAACGGCATGACAACGTACTGCAAGCGATTGAACGCGCCAATGCTACTCTCCTTAATTTCAAGGACAGCAAAAACGCGATTATCAAAACAACCTACAAGGACGAGACAGGCAAATCTAATCCGATGTACCTGCTTAACCGCGACGGGTTCATGTTTGTGGCAATGGGCTTTACCGGCGAAAAGGCAGCTCAACTGAAATGGAACTACATTCAAGCCTTCAACGCAATGGAAGCGGCATTGGCAGAGCGCAAGTCGGAGCAATGGCAGGAAATTCGCTCCGCTACAAAAGTTGGCTATAAGGATTTGTCGGCGGCAGTCAAAGAACTTTACGAGTGGGCATTCAGTCACGGGTGCAAGGTCTCCGAAAAAGTTTTCTACATGAATTTCGCAAAGCTGATGAATAAGACGCTGGGCATTAATCCTAATTCGCGCGACACTCTCGCCGCTTGGCAACTTTACGAGATTGAAAAGCTCCAATTCATTGCGCGGACGATTATCGCGGGCTTGTTGGCTAAGGGCGAAGATTATCATTTGCCCTATCGTGATTGTAAGTCGGCGTTCGAGACCTACGCAAGACTGTCTTACATCAATCAGCGGCTCTTGCCAAACTAAATCCTCTGC
>JAFQZB010000037.1 GCA_017406175.1 Selenomonadaceae bacterium
AACAACGAGAGGAAGGGCATATGATTCAGCAAGCAGAGCATCAGCAATAATCGTTACCAGTTCATTTTTACTTGAAGTGGAATTTTTAGCTGAATTAGTAACGGAAGGAATGACGCGGTAAACGTAGTTTTTCTTCAAGCGCGAATAACCGCTATCGAAAGCTTTGAAACGTTTTTTCGTTTCCTGTATTTTCTTCGACAAAACATCCAACAACTTTTTTGCCGATTCATACTCCTGAGCAGTTTTTAAGTTCTTGCGAAGAATGGAGGCAGCAATGAGAGCAATTTTATCCTGAGCGTCGTCGTTTTGGTATAGAGCTTTTAATCGAAGGGATTCGCTGTCGAGATGACTTTTGGTCTGCGCCAACTTTTTCCGAATGGTTTCCAAACGGATTTTTTCCTTCGTGAGGTAATATTGTTCCAGAAGTTTTACGCCGTGATTAGTCCAGTCGGTGTTGTTGAAAAACACTTCTCGCTTACGATTCTCTGACAAATCACGCTCGTATTGTGCTGAGGTCTTTTTGTAGGAATCTTGCTCGGCGTGGAATTTCTTCAAGTCACCGTGAAGGAAAATATTATTAGCAATCTCTAAAGCCTGATAAGGACTAATGACTTGGAACATTAAGCGATAAAAGTGCGCTAGTGCTTGTTCATGCTGGCGTTTCAACAAGCGATATTGCTGATATAAGTTATCGCGAATTTCCTTAGCAGTAAAGGTCGATTGAGGTGTTACGCGTACTTCAAGCTTGCCCCGTAAAGCGGCAATATGTTTCAAAACATCAGTACTCGTTTTTTTCAGCTCGTTTAATACTTCGAGATTTTTCTGCAAAATACCGTGAGCGACCAATTCAACATTTTTGCGACGATAAGGTTCATCCAGTTTTCTCTTTGTATCCCAAAACCGTGAATTATTTTCGGCAAGGAAAAAGCGCAAGTCGGCAATTTTTTTCGTAATAGCGTGTTGAATGACATAGAAAGCTTGGCGATTTTCGGTTTGTTTTTCAGGCGGTGGAATGAGTTGGGATAGAAGGCGTTGCAAATTATCGCGCTGGTGTAACTTGTTTTCGTAGTCGATAAGAAAAGAGTGATCCGTCGCAGGGAGATATTCTTTCTGAGCACGTACTTCGGCTCGAAGTACGCCAACCAACTCTCTTTTCATTTTCTTGATTCGTTCCAGACCAGCTAAAATTTCCTGATTCAGAGTGCGTAATAATTCGTCTCCCATATTTGCCAACTTATATGCTTGAGAGTTAATCAGAGCAAGATAGGAGTGTTCTGCGCATCTGACCAAAAATTTCGTTTCAGCTTCCTCTGTTTCTTTCTGTTTCAAATCTTCATGAAACAACGAGGTCTGTTTATCTTGGATTATCTTGCGATAACGTTTCACATCTTCGCTCCGACTATCTCCCACGTATGCTGGTACTATGCCAATATACGATTCTGGTGCTCTTTTATAAGCTTTAGCGAGAAAAGAATCGCCGTTTTTTTCTGCTTCGACTTGTTGAGCGTGAAGAGTTCTGTGGTCAACGCGGATTGAGTAACCATTTTTCGCCAGTACGTCATTTTGGATACGAGCGAAGTCTTCACGCATTTCAAAGAAAAATTTTTTGCTATGCCATTTTTTATCTTTGGGAGCCCCGTGCTGACTACGACGGTCAAAACTGGCGACTTGTTCGCCTTTTAGTGGTTTTGCCGCTCTACGAAAATATTTACATGCTGGGCGTTCTTGGATTTTCTCCACGTCATCGATTAGCCGTTCGGAAAACATGATGTGAACGTGCGGATGGCGTTCTCCTGATAATTCTCCAGCTTTGTCGTGTATCGCGTAGGCATAATAATGATTCGCTAGATGATTGGCAAGGAACCTGTCCAAGATTTCACGATTTTGTTTCAGCGTTAATTCATTGGGCAAAGACAATTCGATTTCTTTGTAGCGGCAGTTTCCTTTATCCTCGTAACGGGTCGCCGCTGAGAAAAATTTTTGAGGCGAGCCTTTCGCCCATTTTGGCAACTGACTTCCTTTGAAGACACAATCGTTTTTATCGCTCTGATTTCCTTCCCTGTTGATGTAGTCGGCATGAGATTGTCCTTCCTCGCGCAGAATATAATCCGCATGACGAGTAGGGGAAACTTTAGAGCCGCTTCGTTTTGTATCGTCCTTAACTCTCAGATGAAAAGTAGACATAAAAAAACCTCCTTGTGCCCATTGTGGCACAAAAGGAGGCGTCCAAACTCTTATCTTTTTGCTTCTTTCAGGCTGTTAAATTCAATTTTTCAACAATTTACCAGATAACTAAACAGGTGGTAGCAAGAAACTTCCCTTCAAGCAGCCGTCCTCTACTTCAGTCAATTTTATAGGCGTATGAGAAAATCCAACAGGATTCTCCTCGCCATTAAAATCCACTAATTTCACGTAGATACGACCGCTCTTCCACTCATCGACATAATTTACTAAACGTTCACCTGTTGGCAGTCGGATAGATGTTCCAGTATTCATAGAAGACATTTTGTCATAACCATAGGCAGTATAAACAAAAATATCCTCGTCTCTTAAAGAAATACCTAGAAAAACACTCAATGCTTTAATCGTGAAATAACTGGCACGTATTTTATCTTTAACGTTGTACCAATTATTACGGCTAATAGTTCGTTTCATTTCAATCATATGCAGTTCCCAGTGGTCAGATTTTTTTCTCAAGACAAAATGGTCTACGCATTTTCTTATAGTTAGTTCTCCGACTTCTTTAAGAATCGACCACAATGGTAACTTATCGCAATTTGTCACACAGAGATTGTTATCGGTTCCAACGTGAAAAATTAAATAAGCCTTACCTTCCTTCCCATATTCCAACATCTCATAAGAAAGCTCTGAGAATAAAATTTTGTAAGAATGATTCGCTGGTTCTAAAGTTAAAAAATTATCGAGCGCAAATTTTACTCTTTTGTCGAGCATTTACTCATCCTCCTGAAAGGAGAAAATTTCTCGCGCAAGACTATCAATCGCTTCATTGAACGACGTAGCTTTGAAACCGTATTTGCCCGCTACTAATTTTGCTATAGTTGTATGACTCACGCCACGCTCAAATTGATATAAATTTATTTCTTCTGGAGTGAGCAAATCTTTGTCGGTGTACCCAAATTCTTTTAACAGTTCTTCGCGTTCGTCTTCAAGGCGATTATTTAGCTTAATCATGTTGTTGAAGTGTTGGAGTATTGTATCGCTGTGCGTTGTAATCCAAATGGGAATCCCACTGTGAACAAAGCGAACCAAAAGCTGAGCGATTTTCTTTTGGAGCGCCGGATGCAAATGTGCTTCCGGCTCCTCAATTACGACCAGGCGCAACGGTATCTTCGTCGTCAATAATAAAAGCAACGACGCAATTTCCGTTACAACCGACGAAGTAACACTCAACGGTAACTCTTCTCTCATATCGCTCGCCTGATAACGAATCAGTCTTCCGTCATTCTTTACCCTAATTGTGCCATGTAAAATTTCAGAGCGAATAAAGTTTATTAAATCCTTATGGGCTTCAACGTCCGAAGTCTCAGAATCCTTCAGTTCAATCAAAAGTTGTAAGAATTGAATGTATGGCAGAGTCAAGGTACTTTGCCAACTCCTAATATCACTATCAGCAGAAAAAAACGACCGAACTGAATTGCTGGCTATCTGAGAATAGGTCATCAAAAAACCTGTACGCGACGCCGGAAGATAAATCGGAGTTGCAAAGGTAATCGTCGAGTCGACAAATAACCAATCCATCATAATCAAATTGAAAACAATACCTACATTCGCTCGCCACAACGCCACTTCCAAATATTCATCGCTCACAGGAAGGCTTATGCCCATGTAATTTCTATCTGCTTGCTCTCCAACGTCGGATTCAAGTAAATTCAAATCCCTAACCAATCTGTGTTCAAAACTGATACGAGCCTTTTTCTCCGAACGTTTAATCCTTAACGGTAATTTCTCGGCAAAGGTAAAATTCCTTATCTCAATCTTCCCAATAGGAATGGCGTGATTGAAAATTTTTTGCACCAACTCATCTTTGCAAGTGCTCAGCAAATCATTGAAGAATTCCAAATACATGCGAGCCACTTTATCGTTCAACATAACTCTCTTATCAACGTGGCTCAAAATAAATTCCTTACAATCAGTATAAGATTCAAGCTCGGTATGCACACTATCAAAGAAAAATTCCTCGTTGCTCATAATTCCCCAAAGCAAGCTCATAACGTAAGACTTACCGCTGTTGTTGTCGCCGATAAAACACATTAGCGGGGAAATCTCAACGTCCGCCGACTCGATTCGCGCAAAGTTCTCGATGTGCAAAGTCCAACGCTGATTCATTGTTCCACCTCCAAACTTTCATGCGAAACATCTTTTGCTGGGGCACGGACGTTATCGCTAAAAATCCTTAACGCCTCTTGCTCCAGCTGATAGGCTCTATATCGCTTTTCGTTCGCTAAGAGTGCCATAGAATTTATCCTAGACTGCGCGGCTTCGTCTTTCAGCAACGGCACCGGCACTGCCTCAAGATGAAATTTTTCAATGTGCCTAACGACTGCGCCATAACTAAGGGATTTTATAATCTCTCCCGCGTAGACGCTTTGCAACCAAACGTAAACATAACCTGCAAAATCTTCCGTCGGAACCAAACGGATTATATCATGAGTCATTGCCCAACCGTCCCAATGTTTTGGAACGAGAGAAACATCACCAATCGTGCCGCTACAAGTTATTAAAACCATATTCTCACGAATTGTAAGCTCATCGCGAATTTTCTTGTCGTGCTGAGTTAGCGACAAATATTTTTTATCGCTTGGGTCAAGTTCTCCAATACTCCGACCGCCAAAAAATGGTACGCCGTGCCCCTCGTCGACGTAAACGCGCTTAAAACGTCCCGGCAAGATAACTTCCTGACTGATTCGACCGTCGGCAACCGTCGTGACTTCGGCGGCGTGAAATCTCAAATGGTCGATAATCCTCTTAACAATCGGCGCGTAAAATGATGCATCCAACCGCCCGCGCAAGTCACCGAGCTTGATGGAAAAAATTTTCTCACGGCGAAAGTCTTCAATCGGCGGCAAATGAAGTTCGTCAATCAAAATTCGCTCCGCCTCATCAATCAGCTCGTTCGATTCGTCACGCAACTCATAGGAGCGGACGATAAGTTCATGAATCTGCCGCCTCAAGCCCTCAGACGAAACAGGAAGAGGGAGATTAGCAAGGTGCTTCGGCTCGATGTGTTCAATCACTGCTCCATAACGGTTCGTCAACAGAAATTGTTGCCCGACCGAACTTTTCAAATAAACGTAAATATATCCCGCGTCGTAAAAATTCTTGGTGTCGATACGAATAACGTCATCAGATAAAATTTTTCCCGCCAAAGTTTTTGACACGTAAGAAATCGTTCCGATTGTGCCTGAACGCGTCAACAAGATTTGCCCTTCGTGAACGCGGAGCTTGCCAAAGTCGCAAGGGCTTTCCCGAGAAATGAATTTATCTGCTTGCGGACGAACTTCGGTTATTTGTGACGGCAGATAGAATGGCTCGCCGAAATTTTTATTGCAATAAACGCGCTTGAAACGGTTAACGTAATGAGCCGCCGCCAAATCGCTGAACGAAACAGATTGGGGGATAACATTTTGACGAGCCATTGTAGCGTCTTGGTCGAAAACACTAGCCTCTAACCTCCAGCCGTGAGCGCGAACTTCCGAAAGTTTAACTGCGCAAAATTTTACGTGAGTGTTGAACTGAAGTTTTTTTTTCCAGTCGTGATAAGCATGAGCGACTTCAGCAGTCTCATCGTCGATAATTTTTTCGCCGTCGAGAAGAATTTCCCTACCGTCATCATCACGCTTAAAAAGAGTGTTACCGCGCTTATCGTGTCCAACCTTCTCAACTTGTGCCATAAAAATTTCGTAGTCGATAACCCCATGTAGCTCTTCGGACAAGATTTCTTCGGGCGTTTTCTTCTGCAGAATCAAAACAGAAGTCTGCGTACCATTGTGCGGCTGAAAAGTGTCAGCGTGAAGATCAATACTTGCTAAAATTTTGTGATTGCGAATAAGCCACGTACGAATATAACCGAGTCCCGGCGAACCGAGAATCGAATCAGGCAAGACAATCCCAATGCGTCCACCAGGCTTGAGAAATTGCGTGCACCGTTCAACGAAAAGGATTTCAGGCGGAACAGAAGATTGCAGTCTGTTTGTCATGCGCCAAATATCATTATTCTCATCGAAAGTCCAAATGTGCGCAAGCTCAAATTGTCTCAAGATATGCTCGTCGTCGATTGGAATCTTACTGCCAAAAGGCGGATTGGTTACGATTACATCAAACAGACCGATTGAATTTGCGTTACGAATCTGTTCCGGCGCAAGATTAAATCTTTCAGCAAGCCCGCGCTTAAACTCATCGCTCCATTCGTGCGGCGGCAAAAGAGAATTAGCTTGCCAAATATTTCCGCTACCGTCGTTGTTCATGACCATATTCATTTTCGCCGCTTTGACGAGGTCAGGATTAAGGTCGAAAGCAAAAAAATTATTCCTCGCCAAATCAGACACCTGCTCTTGAAATTGCCGACGAACATCTTCATTCCAATCTGCGCGTTGTGAATTGAACTCGTCGACAAAAACTTTCTCCAACTTATTCATCACGTGAGTCATTGCAATGACGGGAAAACCGCCCGTCCCGCAAGAACTGTCGAGAACCTTTTCATCAAGCTCAGGGTCAATCATCGCTACAACCATTTTCATCACGTTGCGAGGCGTAAAAAATTCGCCCCTATCTCCGCGCAAGTTTGCCCCGACAATTTCTTCGTAAGCTTTACCTTTAATGTCAATGTTCGTGTTGAGGAGACTGTACTTTTGCAACTCGCTCACAACACGCGCAAGACTTCGGGGCGTAAGTTCCAAAGAATCTGTATCGCTAAAAATCTGCGGATACCGTAGCTTAACGCGACCAAAAATTTTCTCAATGCGATTTTTAACTGTAAGTTGACCGTCGGGATTTTTTCTTTCAAGTGACATGGCATAAAAATTCAGTGTCTTGCTCTTAAAATTTTTTTCGTCTTCAATCTTACAGAAAATTATCTTGAGAAACTCGAAGAATGCCTTATCCTTGTGAAGCCCATCGTTAGCGTAAATATAATCGTGGCAAGTCCGAAACACAAAAAGCAGATTATCGTCGACAGCGTTTTTCAAGTTGTTGCGCGTTGGACGGTCAATTTCAGCAATGTTTCCTTCAGCGGAGGGAATATCGTTGTACTCCTCAAAAAAACGCTCGCCAGTCTCTTTATCCTCAACCTTATGGAAGACAAAACGCTGAACGCTATTCGTCCACATGCCCCACTCGCAATTTACGCAAATACTCATATAGGATTTGAGCTGTTCAATCCCGTCCTTCGTGGCAGAAGGATTAACCTTAGCCTGCTTGCATTCAACGATGATTTTAATTGCCGACTGCTCTCGCTCAGAATCTTTGCCAAAAATAACTATATCGGCACGCGGTCTTCTGGAACCATTCTTCAAAGTAAATTCAACAGCAATCTGGCTAACGGGGTATCTGTGCTCCTCAACAAGCCGCCGCTCTATCGTCTGGCGAACGTATTCTTCTTGAGTGTCGTTGCGAAATTTGCCGTCAATATAGTCAAGAATTTTCCCGTCTGGAATGGTAGCAATCCTATTCATGTTTCATCAGCCATCTTCCATGAATTTTTCATGAATTATACCTGTACGAAACAGATTAGGCAAGGTTGAAGTAAGATTGAGCAGGTTATTTTTTCGACAAAATTTTGTGCCCCACAATTTTGCCCCAGTCGCCCCCACACACAAAAAAATTGCCCCAGTAAGCGGGGCAGAGAAAATGGCGTAAGTACCGCAACAAAATGGATATATATAGTGTATGCCCCAGTAGCCCCACACACTTTAGTGTTTTATATATACACTCGTTTTTTTTTTTTGCGCTAACTCCTCTTCTCCTGTTGCGTTAGCGCAAAAATTTTTGCGCTAGGTCTTTGCGCTACATTAAATGGCGTCCTGACAACATCGCGCAAAAAATAGTGCAAGTTTTTTTTTCTATATAACTTGTATTTTTCTGCGGGGCAAACGGGGCAAGTGGGGTAATTCGCGTCCTGACAACATCGCGCAAAAAAATAGCGGGGCAGAAAAGTTTGCGCTACGGGGCAGAAAAGTTTGCGCTACGGGGCAAAACGAGATAAAATTTGCGCTCGCTAATGGGGCAAAGTGGGAAAAGTGGCGTATTGACGCCATTGCGCAAAAAAAAAATGGTGAGATAGAAGTGTCTCACCAGTCGGGGCAGAGTTTTTGGTAGATTTATATTGCCCCAATCTCTTCATAGTAAAGCAATTCTTCATCTTCTGGCGGCGTAAGAAGTATTTTGGCTTTGAAATGTATTGTTCTCGTGCGTGTATCACCAATAGTTACTTTGTGTGTCGTGCGGTTTTTATCGGTGATAAGAATGTTGCCTTGTTCTTTCCACTCAGCGATAAGTTTTTCTGCGCTAGCAAATTTCAATTCGTCTTCAAGAATTTTTTTGATTGCGTGGGGCAGAAAAGCGATTTCGCTGTTTTCAAAAATTCGTCCATAACACTCGTTGCCCCATGAGGATACTTCTTCGATTTTTCCAGTTGTCGAATCTTTAATGGGACGATTGAAAGATTTTGTGCGTCCGGCGACGAAACTTGTTAAACTTTCGATTGCTCTTACTGTATCGTCAATTTCTGCGTTGGTCGGCAACAGTGCAATAATTTCTTTGATGTCGCGGGCGGCGACGAGATCATCGAAGGCGGTTTGCGCCCCGATACAGATTGAAAAGTATTGCAAAGCAATGAAAGCAGATGTCACGGTTTTTAACTGAGTGGGTTCAATGTTCTGAGGATTTTCGGCAAAGATTTTTCCGAAGCCACTAAAAATTTCTCGAATTTCTTTCAAACGTGCGGGGATGAATTCTGTCCAAGATTTACCGAAGTGCCCGAAGTTATTTTCAGCGATAAAGTGAAGGTCAGCGGCGAACTGGTCTTCAAAAAGTTTGGGGCAACGAATTTGGACAAGGCGTTTGTAAGCTCCGCGTAAGTCATTTTCTTTGAGTATAGGACGTTCAGCAGTCATAAGGCGAGAACCGTAGAACCTGAAAGCTTGTCTTGTTGTTCCGTCACGTTTTTGAGCTTGGTTGCCTTTGCCTTCAGCGTAAGAGTAAATCATCTGCGACAGTTGTTCTTCGGCGCGTTTGCCGTTTATGGTCTCCATTTCATCAAAGAAGTTGGGCAGGTCGTTATATGCAGCGGCAACAGCTTGGCGATTTTTTTCAGTGGCTCCAAAAGTGCGAATAAGTTCGCGAGGATTACCGAAGAGAGCAGCGGCTAATTTTGCAAGGGCAGTTTTTCCGCCGCCACTTTTGGAGTTGAGCTGAATTTGAGCGTTGAGAATGTTCAATGGTTGAACGAGAGTAGATAAAAGCGCGGTTCCGAAATATAAGCGAGCAACGGCTCCACCGCGCTGACAGGCTTCAAGAAAGGCGTTCTTCAAGATGTTAGGGTCACCTTGTGTGGCGAATTCCAATTCGTAATTAAACCCTGCGCGACGGACGACGTAATCTTTGCCACCGGTCGGATAAATGAATTGGTTATCGTGCCAGCCGGGTTGGTCGTATGCTTTAATTTCTTTTAAGTCGGGGTTAAGCGCGATAACGGCGTTAAGAAAACGGCAGATGAGTTTCGGCTCGTCAATGAGTGCACCGCTGTCAGCGAGAGTGATGATGGTGCGCGGGTCAGCTAAGGCTCTGCCGTTAATTTCGGTCGTGCGCCACACGCCGCGAATTAACGTTGCTATTTCGTATGTGAAGGTGTTTTGTTTGGGTTCGCGGAAGATTTTAGTAGGAATAATGGGAGTGCGAGCTGCGCAGACGTATTTCGAATTGTCACCGTCCTTTTTAGGCGGAACTACGAGAGTAATTCCCTTGTGATTGAAAAGATAATTGCTGGGCAAGCGCAGATTTACGGGGCAGGATTTAATTGTGTCCTTTGTCCAGGTAATTTTTTCCTCGCTGTCGTTGCTCGTTGGCATTGGTCTGTGAATAATTTTTGACTTAAATTCTGGGTGCAAATCACACCACTCACTATAGGCGTTTTTTTCTTCGTAGCCGAAACGTTTAGCGATGCCGTGTAAAGTTTCAATGGTAAAGGACGGATTAGAAGGTTCCTGCCATTTTTTTAGATTTTCTTCCTCGTTGTATCGGTCAACGTCGCGGAGGTTGAATGCATCTACGGTAGAGTAAGATAAGCCGATTGTTTTGCATGAAGTAAAAACGGCAAGCCAGTCGTCATAACTCAGTAGTGCTGGGTTTATAGCGTCGAGCATTTTGGGGGCACGGAAAGAATCATATTCGTGAGAATCGTTTGATTGATAAATGAGTGTAGATTCTGTTCCCTGCCGATTAGATTTTCTATTGGTTGAATTTTGTCTTGCAATTTCATCAAGCACAGCTTGAAAAATATCGTCAGCAACTTGTCCATGTGCTATAGGGGCGTTTACAGAGCAGTGAAATAGATTGCCCGTTACGAGGCAGAATTTTATTGTGCCGTAGAAAATCTCAAGTTTGGCTCCGTCCCCTAAGTTAAGTTCACGTCGACCTTTAGTAAACTTACCCTTTGTTGGCAAGCCAAACATATGCAAGCCTTTTCCGCTTTGACTTTTCTCACAGAAATATTTTTCACCATGAATGAAATTAAACCACTTTTCCGCTGTTTCGTTAACAAAGTTACCGTTACTGTCGAGAACATGGTCGAAGTCGAAGAAAATTAAACTGTCGTCCTCTTCAGTTGCGGCGACAAAACCGAGTATGCCGTCAAGTTCCGAGTAAAGCTTTTGTTTCTCTGATTTCTGCCAATCGCGAAGAGTGGGAGCTTTAGGGTTGTCTTTTCTAGTTTTCAAAAAACGTGGCAGTGCTAGAATTTCATTAGGTAAGTTTTTAAGTGTTTGCGTTATAGTCTTGTTCATGTTAAAATTTCTCCAATAGTTTTGTTCATGTTTTTTTCGCCGTCGGTATCGGCGTTAATTTTTTTGTACGTTTTAGTTCACCTTGAAACGTTTTCAATAATTATTAATTTCGTTAAGTGTATCATGTAAGTTCGTACTTGTCAAAAAAAATAGCCCCGAAGGGCAGGTACTTTTATTTGAGTCCAAGTAACTGGTCGCTACTCATATTCAATGCTTTTGCTATTCTGATTATCGCATGAACAGGAATATCGTGCGCACCGCGCTCATATAAAGAGAAAACTTGAGATGAAGTTTGTATGAGGTCACCAAATTGTTTTTGGGTTAATCCTAAGTCCTGTCGTATCTGTTTTAATTTAATGGCAAAGTTTTTTCGATAGCGTACTTGAAGTTTCTTATCAATTTCACGATAAAGTTTTTTGAATTTGTTAATTAACTCTAAGACACTAAGAGACGCACTAAAGTATTCCATAACAGGAGCGGGAGATTGAAGTTCAGTTATTTTAATCCTTTCTGATATAGATTTTTTTTTGTTATATTTGTCGAGTCGCTTTTCGTTATGTCGATTGATTAGCTGGCGAAATTTTTCCAAACGGTCATGTATTGCTTTTATCGTGTATAAATTTTTTTCCCAAGAGTCAACGGAGTCCTCTATTGTTTCGCTTAAAGATTGCAAAATTTCTTCGTCGGATTTGTTAGGCTCAAAATAAAAATCTCTGAAGAAAGGACGTTGAAGAATACGCTCTGTATCGAAGTCGCGAAAGGCGAAAGCATTCTTAGTTTTCATAATAATCGCCTCCTAAGCGTCATGATTTTCTAAAAAAATATAACGCAAAAGAGGAGTTGCGTCAACGCGCAGTGTTTCAAGCGAGAAAATTTCTAGGGATTTTTTTACAAATTTTTTTCGTCGATTTATCGCATAGTGGTGCGCTTTTCGACACTTATCCGCAGGATAAGTGTTAAGTGAACTTCGTATGACTTTGGGAAGATTTCACTGGTAGTTTTCTTGCAATTTACAACTCCCTAACAATTTGCTTTTGGATAAGTTCGTCCTTTTCGAGGTCAGACAACAACTCCCAATCCTTTTCCATTTCGAGAAATTTACCATCCAAACGAACAACGAGAGGAAGGGCATATGATTCAGCAAGCAGAGCATCAGCAATAATCGTTACCAGTTCATTTTTACTTGAAGTGGAATTTTTAGCTGAATTAGTAACGGAAGGAATGACGCGGTAAACGTAGTTTTTCTTCAAGCG
>JAFQZB010000038.1 GCA_017406175.1 Selenomonadaceae bacterium
AAGCCATTCGCATGGGCGCAGAAGTCTTCCATAACCTCGCTAAGATTCTCAAAGGTCGCGGACTTTCCACGGCTGTCGGAGATGAAGGCGGCTTTGCTCCCAATCTCAAAGGCACTGAAGATGCGCTCGAAACCATCATCAAGGCCATTGAGGCTGCCGGCTACAAACCGGGCGATGATGTTAAAATTGCTATGGACTGCGCGGCGTCCGAATTCGCGGTCAAAGAGGGCGATCAGTACTTCTATGACTACAAACAGCTCAACGGCAAGCACCCGATTTTGAAGGATCCCAATGGCAAGAAACTCGACGTTCAACAGCAAATCGACTTCCTTGAAAAACTCGTCGACACTTACTATATCGATTCTATCGAAGACGGTCTTGCGGAAGAGGATTGGGACGGCTGGGTTGCTCTCACGAAACAAATCGGTCACAAATGCCAACTCGTCGGCGACGACCTGTTTGTTACCAACACCAAATTCCTCGAAAAAGGTATCAAACTCGGCGCGGCTAACTCTATCCTCATCAAAGTCAACCAGATTGGCTCTCTTACCGAAACTCTCGAAGCAATCGAAATGGCTCACCGCCACAACTACACGACCGTTACTTCTCACCGTTCCGGCGAGACCGAAGATGCTACCATTGCTGATATCGCTGTCGCCACCAACAGCGGTCAGATTAAGACCGGCTCACTCAGCCGCACCGACCGTATGGCGAAGTACAATCAGCTTATCCGTATCGAAGAAGAGCTTGGCAAATGTGCTGTTTATGAGCGCAAACCGCTCCTCAACCGTTCTGTCGGCGCGTAATTCTTCGACAACTTAACAATCGACCTTATCAAAGGCACCGCTTCAAAATCGAGGCGGTGCCTTTTTTGTTGAACTTATGTTATAATTATCGAAAAATTGAAAGGTGGCGTTTGAAATGACTGACCAGGAAAAAATTAATGCGAGCGTTGATAATCGTTTAAGCAATCTTGAAACGAAATTTGAATTGTTCATGCAGGAATCTCAACAGCAGCGCGAAGACATACGGCGTTTGCAGGAGAGGCAAGACGCCATTCAAGCCAAGCATAATGCCGAAATGAAATCCATGCAGGAAAAGCAAGATGCCAAAATGCACGAAATGAATCAAAGATTTTATGAAAAAGTCGACGCCAACGCCAAAGAATTTACCAATCAATTACACAGCAATTTTGTTCAGACGATGATAGGAGTCGGGGCGATTATGGCGGCAATCGGCGGTTTGATTATTGCGACTTTAAAATGATTGGGGGGAAAAATTTTGCTGAATGAAAATAATTTTTCAAATGCGCTTGAGGTCATGAACTTCACACGGCGCGGCAATCGCTATGAAAAAATTTTTGCTGAAGGTGTCGTGATGAAAGCCGACCTCGCCGCTAAAAAACTTTCCTATCCCGCCCAAATTCAAAATCGCGAACGAAATAATTTTTTCGATGCGGCTCACAAAGAAAATCTCGTTGTATTTGAGTGCGTCAATCGTTTGCTTGATAAGGGTTATAAGCCCGAAGATATTTGCCTGGAAAAAAATTGGCAACTCGGTCATTCTCAAAAGAGCGGCCGCGCGGATATTTGCGTTTCTGTCAACGGCAGGACGCTTTTTATTATTGAGTGCAAAACTGCCGGCGCGGAATATAAACACGAACTTTCCAACATGCTTGCCGACGGCGGGCAATTATTTTCTTACTGGCAGCAGGAGCAAAGTTGTCAATGGATCATACTTTACGCCTCGGATTTTGACA